>JBLYYV010000249.1:0-9567 GCA_048550095.1 Gammaproteobacteria bacterium | reverse complement strand
CCTGATCTGTCCGGAACTCGCAATCTTCACGACCGAGGCCGGCGACGATCCGCACGCGCAGGAGGCACCCGATGCCGGATAGCGCCGCCAGGAAAGAAGCGCAGTCGGAAGCGGGTTCGCGCGTCCTGACCGGACAGCATTTCATGCTCGGCGCCCATGCCTGCGCCGAGGGCGCGCTGGCGGCCGGCCTCGATTTTTTTGCCGGTTATCCGATCACGCCCTCGACCGAAATTGCGGAGCACATCGCGACGCGCCTGCCCCCGCTCGGCGGACGCTTCGTGCAGATGGAAGACGAGCTCGGCAGCATGGCCGCGATCATCGGCGCGTCGGCGGCCGGCGCCCGCAGCCTGACGGCGACGTCCGGGCCGGGCTTCAGCCTGATGATGGAAAACATCGGCCTCGCGGCGATGATGGAACTGCCCTGCGTCGTGGCCGACGTCCAGCGGGCGGGGCCGTCGACCGGTCTGCCGACGATGGTCGGGCAATCCGACACGATGCAGGCGCGCTGGGGATCGCACGGCGACATTGGCATCATCGCCTATTGCCCGGCGTCTCCGCAGGAGTGTTTCGACCTGACGATTCAGGCCTTCAACGCCGCCGACAAGTACCGCATCCCCGTCGTGATTCTGATGGACGAGGTCGTCGGCCACATGACCGAGCGCGTCGTCATTCCGCCGGCGGATGAGTTGCGGTTGACCGGTCGCAAGGGCCCGCGGGCGGAGCCGGGCAGCGAACCGTTCCTGAGCTACGCGCCCGATGCCGACCTGGTCCCGCCGATCGCCCACGCCGGCGAGGGCTATCGGGTGCATATGACCGGTCTCACCCACGACGAGCGCGGTTATCCGGCCATCAGCGCGGCTACGCATAACACTCTTATTAATCGTCTCGTCGACAAGGTGCGGCTGAACGCCGCGGACATCCAGCTGTACGAGGAGACCGCCGTCGACGATGCCGAGACGGTCGTGATTTCCTTCGGCTGCACCGCGCGCTCGGCACGGCATGCCGTCAACCAGGCGCGGGCGGAAGGCATCAAATGCGGGCTGCTCAGGTTGATGACCGTGTGGCCGTTTCCGGAATCGCGCATCCGCCGGCTGCTCGAGTTGGGACGAGTCCGGCGGTTCGTCGTCCCGGAAATCAATCTCGGCCAGGTCCGCCGCGAGGTCGAACGGCTCACCGACCTGCCCGTCGAGCGCCTGAACAACGCCGGCGGTTCGATGCCCGTGCCCGACGCGATACTGGAGTTGATCAAGTCATGAGCGTGACCGAACACACGCTGCACTCCGCGGCGACCATCCACCCGATCGACAACCTGCTGCGGGCCGATCGCTTTCCGCACATGATGTGCCCGGGCTGTGGCATCGGCACGGTCATTCACGGGTACGCGCATGCCATCGGCGCTTCCGGACTCGAGCAGGACCAGCACGTGTGCGTCTCCGGCATCGGTTGCAGCGGCCGGGCGGCCGGTTACGTCAATGTCGATTCCTACCATACGACTCACGGGCGGGCGCTGCCGTTCGCGCTCGGCATCGCGGTTCACAAGCCGGAACTCAACGTGACCGTCATCAGCGGCGACGGCGACCTGACTTCGATCGGCGGCAATCATCTGATCCATGCCGCGCGGCGCAATGTCGACCTGAACGTCATCTGCATCAACAACTTCAACTACGGCATGACCGGCGGCCAGGTCGGACCGACGACGCCGCTCGGCGCCCGGGGAACCACCGCGCCGGAGGGTACGATCGAGCAGCCGTTCAACCTGCCGTACCTGGCGAAGGCAACCGGGGCCGTGTTCGTGGCGCGCTGGACGATCCTGCACGTGCGCGAATTCCAGGATGCCGTGCTGCGCGCGATGAGCAAGCGGGGCTTCTGTTTCATCGAGGTGCTGGCCCCGTGCCCGACCAGCTTCGGCAAGTCCAACAAGATCGGCGACGGTCTGCACGAGGTCGAGATTTATCGACAGCGCTGCCGCATCGAGAACGGTGCGCAGAATCTCGAAGACCTGGACATCGACCTCCTGGACGACAGCCGGCCGATCACCGTCGGCAACTTCGTTGACGTCGATCGTCGGCCCTTCATGAAATAGCGAGCGGTAGCGCGGCATGTCGGACACGAACAGCACGGTTCAGATTCGCTTCGGCGGCGTCGGAGGGCAGGGCATCGTGCTCGCGGGTCGGCTGCTCGGGCAGGCGGCCGCGCTGTTCGACGGCAAGGAAGCCGTTTGCACGCAGGCCTACGGGCCGGAAGCGCGCGGCGGAGCATCGCGGACCGACGTCGTTATCTCCGACGACCCGGTGGACTATCCTTTCGTCACTCAGGCGGACGTACTCGCGGTGCTGTTCCAGGAGGCTTACACGCGATTTCGCCCGATGCGCAAGCCCGGCGGCCTCTTGATCCTCGACACCATGTTCGTGCAGCCGTTCGACGATGAGGAGAGCTACTGCGGTATTCCGGCCACGAAGATCGCCGAGGACCTCGGCAGCCGGCTGGTCGCGAACATCGTGATCCTCGGTTATCTGCTCGGCAAGACGAACGTGGTCAGCCGCGCATCGGTGGAAGAGGCCATTCGCGCGAGCGTCAAGAAGCAGTTCGTCGAGCTCGATCTCAGGGCCCTCGATGCGGGCATCAGCTTCGCGCAGAGCGAGGCGGCGTCATGACCGATTCGATCCTGATCGTCGGCGGCGGTGTCGCGGGACTGCACGCGGCGATGGAATGCTCGCGCGCCGGCGCGCGTGCCATCGTCCTGGAGCGTGGCCCGGTCGCCGGCGGCCGGCTCGCGGCGACGATGACCGAGGCCACCGCCATCGGCGGTCGCGCGAGTGGCGCCGCCGTGCCGTTGTTCGAAGCGCTGGCGGAAGACGACAACGTCGAGATCATGACGTTGGCGACGCTGCAGAACGTCGCCGGCCGGCCTGGCAACTTCACGGTCTCCATCCGGGAACAAGCCCGCTTCGTGACGGATCAGTGCACGCGCTGCAAGCTCTGTCGCGCCGTCTGTCCCGTGGTGCTGGCGAACGAGTATGACGCGGGTCTGACGTTTCGTAAGGCGATCTATACGCCGATGGGCGAGACGCTGCCGGAAGCATACGTCGTTGATATTCAAAATTGCCTGAATACCCCGCCGAATTATCTGCCCTGTCAGCGCTGCGTCGAGGTCTGCGAAGACGACGCGATCGATTTTCATCTGCCGCTGGTTACGATGCACGAGCGGCAGGTTGGCGCCGTTATTCTCGCGCCCGGCTTGCGGATCGAGGATGCCGGGAATCTCGACGGACTCGGCTACGGTGCGCATCCCGACATCGTTACGTCGGCGGAGTTGCAGCGCCTGCTCGAGTCGCCGGGCCCGACGGGCGGCTATGCATCTAAGCCGTCGAACGAGGAGTACCCCGAGCGCGTCCTCCTGGTGCTGGACAACCTTTCCGATTTCGCGCTGTATGTGGTGGCGAGCCAGGTTCATCAGCTGCGCGAGCAGGACGTCGCGTCGGTCGCGGTGCTGGTCCTGTCGCCGCCGCCTCACGACGGTGAGTATGCGGCAGCGCAAGCGCTCGCGGATGAGGCGGGGGTAAGCATAGCCTGGGGCGGCATGTTCAAGGTCGACCCGGCAGAGGACGATACGCTCGAGGTGTCTTACGAAGATTTTTCGACCCATCGTTTCGTGCGCGATACGTACGACATGATCGCTTTGTGTTCCGATGTCGCGCCTGCGGACGGACTTGCGGAGCTCGCGGATACCGTCGGCGTCGAACTCGCCGACACGGGCTACGTATCGTTGCAGGATCAGGACGGCGCATCCGTTGCGACGTCGAGGCCGGGCGTCTTCGTCGCCGGCTGCGCGAGCGGTCCGAAGAACATCGCCGACAGCATCGCGACGGCGCAGGTTGCCGCGGGCGCCGCGCTCGACAACCTTGACCGCCGATTGTTGCGCAGTGATTACGTGCCGCGACCGGTAGCAGAGGTCGATGCAAGCGATACAGATGCGGACGACGCACGCCCGGCATTGTCGGCGAACGAAACTCGGGCCCGAGTCGAACAGATGCTATACGCGCTGCTCGACAAGCCGCGCACCTGAATCGCGCGGCGGCTTAAAAAGGTGTCGGATAAATTTGCCGATACGGAAAAACAAATCCCGCATCGTTCCCGCTATTTCTTCTTCCAGGCGCCGCTCGCATCCTGGTAATAGTTGCCGGGTTTAGTTTTCTGTATCGCCAGTTCGTAGAAGCGGTAAGCGACCTGTTCGACGGTCGCGCCGGTGTCGCTCGCGGTCTGCTGGAACTTGGCCTTGCGCTTCGCGTTCACTTCCGCGATGAGCGTCGCGGTGTCCGCACTGGCCGGCGTCTGCACCGCGGCGACATAACCGGTATTGGCTTCACCGACGAGGCCCTGCTGCTTGGCCGTGCCGATATCGCTGCCCCACGCGGTCTGCGCGGCAAGGGCCAGGAAAATCACTGCAATTAGACTATTCATTGGGTTCTTCATTCCGGTCATCCTCAGAATACGTCGCTGTCTTCTTCAAACAGGTCTTTCAGTTCGTCGTCCACCTGCACGCGAATGTCGTGCTGGATCTTCACGTTCAGGTTGATTTCGATCGGTTCTTTCGGCGCTTCCACCTGGACGGTCGGCGTGCAGGCGACGACAGAGGCGAGCAGAATCAGCGAAATGAGTAATGTCTTCATGGTATGGGGTCAGAGTAAAAATGCGCTAAAAGGGGTCAGAGCATGTAACGGGGCCAAAACGCATTTTACTCTGACCCCATTTATTTGTAACCTGGCGGCGTGCCTAATTCGCGGTCTTGCGCGCGAGGATCTCCTCGATCGATCGCGTCGCCCGCAGGCTCCTGAGCAACTGCGGAATGTTGTTGTCGATGCCGAGGTTCAGGATCACCGGCTGCTTGTTGTCCATGTCGGGGTTGATGCCCGACAGTTTCATCTGCAGCAGCAGGTCCCCGGCCTCGTTGTAGTTGACGTCCGACGTCAACGAGTCGAACTGGAAGTTGGCGAGTGCCACCGACACCAGGTCGAGCGGCGAAGTCGACGTCCCGGATTCCACCAGTTCGACACCCGGCCGATAGCGAATCACGCCGCCGGGCGGATCGCTCTCGAGTCGTCCGTTGGTAATCGTCAATTGCATGTCGTCGATCGAGACCGGTATCACGCCGGAAATACTCCCGGTTAATTCAATGTCGCCAAAGTCTACGAGCTTCATGATGAACGGCAGCTGAATTGACCGCGGCCTCAGCGTTATGTCGTTGCGCGGTTCCTTCAGGCCGAAGCGAAACGGGTCGGCCACGATCTGCCCGCCCAGCGTAGACAGCGACAGGTCGTCGACCTGCACCACCTGGTTGTCGATGTCCGGTGCGACCTTCGCCGTAATTCTTTCCAGCGGTAGCCCGACGTCGATCAACGCGATGTCGAGCACCGTCGGCGCGGCGCTAAATCCGGCAGTCGAATCCAGGCTCGCAGTCAGCGTCGTGTTCAGGCCGGCGAACGCCGTGTCGTTATAGCGTCCCGCCAACTCGTCGGCCCGCTGCGTCAGCGTGCCGGCGTATTGCGTGCCGTCGGCGCCGGTCTCCCAGTCCAGGTCGAGTTCCGCCGACCAGGTGCCGGCGACGACGTCCCACGCATACGGCCACTGCACCAGGCGGCGGGAGAGGTGACCGGTAGCCCCGATATCAAAGCGCAGCTTGGCATCGCGTACCGCGACGGTGCCCGTTGCCTTCGTCAGGTCGTGTGCGGCATCGACGCGTGCCGACAGGGCGTCGCCGTCGGCGAGTTCGAGCGCCGCCGAGATGCGGCCGTCGCGCAACGCCAGGTTGCCCGCGATGCCCGGCACGACGATACCGGTGCCGCCCCACGACAGGGTCGCGGCCCGCGGCTCGATCGTGACCTCGGCGTCGGCCGCCGCGCCGCCATCGCGAACGCGCAGCGTCGCGAGCCGAACGGGTCCGGATGCGAGCAGGCCCTCGCGGTCGGTCGCCGCGTCGACCCGCAGGTCCAGCCGGTCCGCATCGATGCGCCAGCCGCCATCGTCGATGACGAGATGTGCACGTTCCAGTCGCGTCGTCGCGATGGACGCGATCGACACTGCGGGCAGCTCGACCCCATTCATCATCAGGCTGGCGTCGGGCGCTATAGCAATTCGGGCTCGTTCTCCGGCGATGGATTCTTCTTTAACTAATCCTTCGACAGCTGACCCTGCGACGCTCGATCCTTCCGCACCCGATGCGCCGATAAAGATCGTCAGCGGCGCCGCCAGCTTCGCATCGGCAACTTCTATCGCACCGATTTCCACGGGCCCGGTGTCGACCGACACCTGTACCGTGCAGAGAATTCCCGCGCGGCAGTCGAGCTCGCGCAGGCGCATCGGCACGGCGGGGATCGACTCGGTCGCGGCTTCAGCATCGACTTCAGCAACGCGCGCCGTCCATTCGAACGACGGGTACGCCACGCTGGCCACCACCGGTGCCGACGCTGTGGCGCTCAGCCGCAAATCGAAGTCTTCTGTCGCCCGGTACTTTGCGGTTACATCGTCGGCGAGCGAGAGGCTCGCGCTCGCGTGAGCGGAAGCCGGTCCGTCGGCCCCCAGCTCGATCGTAACCGGGCCGGCCAGCTCCGCGTCGAGCGCGACCGTGCCAGGCGATAACACCCCGGCCGACTCGAGCACCGACGCCCAGGGTGCAGCACTAAACGTCACGTCCCCGGTTATCGCGACACCGCCGTCATGGGTGTGCAGATCCAGTCGCAGGATGAACGCGTCGGCGTGGTCGCTCGCCGTGGCTTTAACGACGGCGCGATGGACCGCATCATCGATGCGGTCGACGTCGACGGTCACTCCAACTTCGTTCGTCGCGTCGCTCGCCGGCATGCGCAGTGCCAGCTCCAGCTGCTGTCGCTTGCCCTTGGTGCGCCACGCGACGTCATGCGCCGGCGGGAAGCCGGGCGTCGCCAATTGGCCGATGATCACCTCCGTGTTCGGCACGCTCCCCGGTAGTTCGAGCAGCGTCCCCAGCAGCAGCGCGAGCGGCGCGGGCACGGCATCGGTGTCCGCCGGCGTCATCAGCAGCCGCCCGATCTCGATCCGCCTGGCGTCGGCGTCGCTCACCGGATAGGCCAGATCGAAAATCTCATAGCGAGTACCGCCGCCCTGTTCGAGGGTGAGTTGCGACAAGCGGACCGTCCGGGCGCCGATACTCTGCACCGACAGCTCGGTCGCTCGCATATCGAGGCCGCGCAGCGCGGCATTCACGGCCGTGCGGACGAGCGATTCGCGATAGTAGTGGACGACCGCCGCAGCGATCGCCAGCACCAGCAGAACAACGACGGCCGTATATTTAAGAGCCGGTGGGGTCAGAGTAAAAACGCTACGCATTCTTACTCTGACCCCATACCGTAACCCGTCAGTTCCACGTAGCCGCGTCCCGAGATCGGTGCTGCACCACTCGCGCCGGTGACATTCACCGCGCCTTCCCAGTAGCGCACGGTCGTGAACAACTCCTGATCGGCAATCACGGGCGTCACGGTCACGTCGAGATCGAACCGCGGCACGCGCAACGTCCAACGCGATGGATACTCACCACCTTCGGGACTCGCCCACGTGTCGGTGACCCTGAGCTCTACGTCGTCGGCACTCAGCTGCGACGCGACGCCGTCACGACTCACCCAGGTGCCGCTGCTCGATGCGTCCGCCGTGCCGTCGGTCTTGCGCAGCTGGTAGAACATCAGGTCGCTGCCGTCCGAGAGTTGCAGGGCGAACCAGTCCCAGCCGACCTGGTCGAGCGCGAGCGCGCTCGTGCTCCATTCGCGATCGAGCCAGGACAAGCCGGACACGCGATAATCGCGATCGCCGATGCGAATGCTGCCGTCCGTGTTCATCCGTGTGATCGAGTAATAATAAGAAGCATTGCCGGGGTCCGACGATTTCTGCGACAGCCCGGCTGCGCCGTTGAGAATTGGTGGCCGCATGGGCGTTAGCTCGAGGTCGACGCCGAACGCCTGATCGTCGGCGCGCAAACGCCATGCCTCGCCGGACGATTGCGCGATCTCCCAGTCGTCGACCCAGACGCGCAACGGCTCGGCCACCGCGCCCGCGAGACCCACCGCCCCGCGCGAATACCGCTGCGCGACGAGGAAGCGTTCCCCGTCAGCGTCGGTGACCGCGAGGTGTGCGATGTAGACCTGGTTCGTGCGCCATGCCGACGGCGAGGCTGGCACGGTCGGTGTTAGCGCGAAGCGAAAGATCGTCAGCTCGAAGCCGAAGCGCCGGTCGTCCGCATCGTCGAGGTTGCCCGTGATGTACCACCACTCGTTACGAAAGTCGGGGTGCGGGCCGTGATCCGCGGGGAACACGAAGGTGCGCGGTGTGAGCGCCCGGGTGAAACCCGCGTCGGCGTCACTGCCCAGCAGGGACGCGAGTTGCGACGGGGGCGCGTTGTTGTCGTCGGCGAGGCTGCTGCCGCCACAACCGAGCGCGGCGAACAAAACGACGAGACTTGTTATGAGTCTCGCCATGCTATTCCTCCCGCATTGCGATCGCGGGCTCGCTGCGCCCCGCCCGATACGCCGGGTAGAGCCCCGCGAGCAACGCCGCGCCGATCGCGAACGCCACCGACGCGACGAGGATGTCGGGCGCGACGGACATGTCGATCTGCCAGCCGAAAGCACGGCGGTTGATGACCTTGATCAGCACGTACGCCATGACGATGCCGAGCGGGATCGAGGCGAGCCCGGCCAGCAGACCGATGACGCCGGTCTGCGCGGTGATCATGCCGCCGACCTGCACCGGCGTCATGCCGAGCGCGCGCAGTGTCGCGAATTCGCGCGCGCGCTCGAGCTGCAGGGCGAGCATCGCCGACAGGATGCCGACGATCGCGACGCCCAGCGTCAGCCAATACAGCACGTCGGTAATCACGAAGGTGCGGTCGAAGATGCGCAGGGATTCCTCGCGAATGCCGGCGTTCGAAGCCACACGTATGCTCTGCCGCCCCGCGGCGAGTGTCTGCGCGGCCGCGATCACGGCTTCGGCTTCGACACCGTCGACGCCAACACCGTCACTGAGATAGAGGCCCACCGAGTCGATGGCGTCGTCGTCGAAATGACGGCTGTAGGTGGTGCGGCTGATCATCACCGCGCTGGCATTGATGTCGTAGCTCTGGAACGTGGCCGCGACCTCGAAGTCGCGTGGCCCGCGATCCGTCGGCAGGGTGATGACGTCGCCGGCCCCGACCCCCGCCTGAAACGCGTAAGACTCCGAGACGAGCACGACGTCGCCGCGTTCCCACGCCGGCCAGACCGCATCGGGATCGGCGTCGAGTATCTCGGTGCCCGCATAGGCCCTCGGCGGCATCTGGATGACGCGCAGCAGGGTGCGCCCGCCGGCATCTTCGAGCAATGTGCTGCGCAGCGTACTCGAGACCTCGACGCCGTCGAGCGCGCGGAGGTCGTCGGCCAGGGCCGGATCCATCGCGCCGCGGGTCACGCCGGCATAGACATCCGCCTGCAGCGTAGTCCCGAGCCACGCGTTGACGGAGCCGCGGAAACTGTCGACCATGATGCTGACGCCGACCGTCGCCGAGAT
>JBLYYV010000248.1:0-10252 GCA_048550095.1 Gammaproteobacteria bacterium | reverse complement strand
GAGAACCTGCTCGAGAGCGAGCTATTCGGTTACGAGCGCGGCGCATTCACCGGCGCGGTCAAGCAGACGAAGGGCAAGGTGGAGACCGCCGACGGCGGCACGCTGTTCCTGGACGAGATCGGCGACATGCCGCTTGCGTTGCAGACGAAGCTGCTGCGGTTCCTGCAGGAGCGCGTGATCGAGCGCGTCGGCGGACGCGAGGAAATCCCGGTCGACGTGCGCGTGGTCTGCGCGACGAATCAGGACCTGAAAGTCGCGATCGATGAGCAGCGTTTTCGCGAGGATCTGTACTACCGAATTAGCGAAATCACCATCAATATTCCGCCGTTGCGGGAGCGCGAAGGGTGCCGCCTGGTGCTGGCGCGGACGCTGCTCGAGAATGCGGCGGCGATGCAGGGGCGCTCGCTGAAAGGCTTCAGCCAGGACGCGCAGACCGCGATTCAAACGTATCGCTGGCCGGGTAACGTTCGCGAAATGGAGAACAAGATCAAGGGCGCCGTCATCATGGCCGAGGGCAAGCAGGTGACGGCTGCGGACCTCGGGTTGGGCGATGGCGATCGCCAGGGGCCGGACCTGAATCTGCGCGAGGTGCGTCGGGCGGCCGAGTCACGGGCGATCAAGCGCGCGCTGGTCTATTCGTCCGGAAACATTTCGCAGGCGGCCAAATTGCTCGGCATCACGCGGCCGACACTCTACGACCTGCTGGACAAGTACGACATCGCGATCGAGAAGTGATTCGGTTCGCGATCACCGCCCTCTATTTGGCGGATTGATCGAGAAGGTGTTTCTCCCAGCGCAGTGATGTCGTCACGATCGTATCGAGATCGTCATACTGCGGTGTCCAGCCGAGCGTTTCCTTGATTCGATCGCAACCGGCGACCAGCATCGCCGGGTCGCCGGCTCGACGCGGGGCATCTTCGATCGGCAACGCGTCGCCGTGCGCTTTCTCGACGGCCGCCAGTACCTCGCGGACACTGAAGCCGTGACCATAGCCGCAATTCAGCGTCGTCGAATCGCCACCCTTGCGCAGGTAGGCAAGGGCGTCCAAGTGCGCGCGCGCGAGGTCTTCGACGTGAATATAATCCCGCACGCCGGTGCCGTCGGGGGTGTCGTAGTCCGTGCCGAACACGTAGAGCTTGTCGCGCTTGCCGAGCGCGGCCTCGCAGGCAACCTTGGTCAGCAGCGTCGCCTTGGCAGTCGATTGTCCGATGCGGCAATCCGGGTCACTGCCAGCTACGTTGAAATAGCGCAAGGTCACGTGCGTCATGTCGTTGACGGCGCAGGTATCCCGCAGCATCTGCTCCGTCATCAGCTTCGACGCGCCATACGGGTTGATCGGTGCCAGCGTCGCGTCTTCGTCACACACGCCGCTGTCGGGTTGTCCGTAGACGGCGGCCGTCGACGAAAAGACGAAGTGCCGAACGCCGCCGTCGAGCGCGCACTGCAGCAGGTTGCGGCTCGAGCAGGTGTTATTGCCATAATATTTCAGTGGATTCTCGACCGATTCGGGGACGATCGTGTGTGCCGCGAAGTGCAGTATCGTGTCGACGCCGTGTTCCTCGATGATACGTGCCACCAGCTCGCGATCACCCGTGTCGCCAACGATGAGGCTCCCGTACAGGACCGCCGACTCGAATCCCGTCGACAGGTTATCCAGTACGACGATTTTCTCGCCGGCTTCGCCGAGTTGCCGGACGGTATGACTGCCAATATAACCGGCGCCGCCGGTCACGAGAATGGTCCCTGAAGACATCATCAATTCCCTTGTTCGCTGCTATGGCGGAGCACTGTAGAGCATCTTTCGGGCGCTTGCGAGTGCTCGTCCGGCCCATGGTTCGGGGTGATCGGATATAGCCGGAGAGCGGTTCGGCGTGACAATTACGCATGGACGCAAGCGATCCCGGGCGTTAACTTAGCGGTCAGCGCATTGAGCTTGTGGAGCCTCCTCATTGGACCCTCATTCCGATTTTCTCGGTCAGGACGAGTCGCCGCCGTTCGAAATCATCGACGTCGAGCCGGCTTATCCGACGCTGCTGGTCTGCGACCATGCAACCAATCGGATCCCCGAGCGTCTCAATGGCCTCGGCGTATCTCCTGTCGATCTCGAGACCCATTTCGCCCTCGATATCGGCGCGGCCAATGTGACCCGGATCATGAGCGCGAGACTGAGTTTGCCGGCGGTTCTGTCCTGCTACTCGCGCCTTGTCGTCGACTGCAACCGGCGGCTCGATGACCCTACGGCCTTCCCGCCGTATTTCGAAGAGATTTTCGTCCCCGGGAATCAGGGCTTGACCCATGACGACCGGCAAGCGCGCGCCGACGCGCTGTACTGGACGTATCATCGCGCCGTACGCGATCAGCTTACGGCGCTGGAGACGCATGCTCAGGCGCCGGCGATGCTTGCAATTCACAGCTTCACACCGCATCTGAACGGGCAGCAGCGGCCTTGGGATATCGGGATCCTGTGGGACAAGGATCCGCGTATCCCGGTGCCTCTGCTGGAAGTCCTGCGTCGCGATCCCGACATCGTCGTCGGCGACAATGAGCCGTATTCGGGCAAGCATCCGCATGATTTCACGATTGACTACCACGCCGAAGAGGCCGGGCTGCCGCACGTATCGATCGAGATTCGGCAGGATCTGATCGCGAATCCGGAGGGCGCGAATCGCTGGGCTGGTATTCTTGCCGAAGCGCTGCAGCCGATCCTTGCCGATCCGGGCCTGTATACGAACTGGACAGCCTGATGACCACAGCCTGATGACCATGGTGTCGCCATGCAACCAAAGCAACCACCCCTGACGATAGGCATCGAGGAGGAATACCTCCTCGTTGACAAGCAGACCATGGAGTTGGTCAGTGATCCGCCGCCGACGATCATGGAGGAATGCAAACGGCTGACGACGCGTGTCTCACCCGAGTTATTGCGTTCACAGATCGAAGTCGGAACCGGGGTCTGCAAGACGATCGACGAAGCCCGCAAGGACCTTGCCAGGCTGCGAGGCGTCGTGATCGAGGCCGCCGGCCGGGAAGGGCTGAGTCCGATTGCGGCGTCGACGCATCCGTTCGGGCACTGGACCTCGCAGCATCAGACGCGCCTCGAACGCTACCAGGATCTGACTGCGGAAATGCAGGCTGCCGCGCGTCGTCTCGTGATCTGCGGCATGCACGTGCACGTCGGTGTCGACGACGACGAGCTGCGAATCGACCTCCTGAGCCAGATGCGCTACTTCGTGCCGCATCTGCTGGCATTGAGTACTTCGTCGCCGTTCTGGGAGGGTCTGAACACGGGGCTGCTCTCTTATCGCCTGACGATCTTCGATGCATTGCCTCGCACCGGGTTGCCGCAGCGCTTCGACAGCGCCGCCGAGTACCAGCGGCATGTGGATATCCTCGTGAACGCGGGGCTGCTCGAGGACGCGACGAAGATCTGGTGGGATATTCGTCCGAGCGCGCGCTATCCGACGCTGGAGACCCGCATCTTCGATGTCTGCACGAATCTCGAAGACGCCGTGACGCTCGCCGCGTTGACCGCCTGCATCCTGCGAATGCTCTACCGCCTGCGCGTGAAAAATCAGCGCTGGCGTGTCTATAACCCGATGCTGTTGCAGGAAAATCGCTGGCGCGCGATGCGCTACGGTATTGACGAAAGCCTGCTCGACCTGGCCAAGGGTGAACTCGTTCCGGTGCCCGATCTGATCGAGGAGATCCAGGCGATTGTCGATAAAGACGCCGAGGCACTCGGTTGCCAGGCCGAGATTGCACACCTGACGGACATCGTCACGCGCGGCACCAGCGCGCACCGGCAGGTCGCCGTTTTCGAGCAGGCACTGGCCGACGGTCGTGACGAAAAGGATGCGCTCAGGGAGGTCGTGCGCTGGTTGATTGACGAGACGGCGAAAGGCGCGCGGTGAGCCAGCCAGGTCAGTCGGAATCGCTCGCCTGTCGCGTGTCGGTCGCGCCGATGATGGATTGGACGGACCGGCATTGCCGTTATTTTTTCCGGCTACTGACGCAGGACGCGCGACTCTACACCGAGATGGTGACGGCATCGGCCGTACTGCGCGGCGACCACGCGCGCCTGCTCGGTTACCACGAGGCAGAACACCCCCTGGCGCTCCAGCTCGGCGGCAGCGAGCCGCGGGAACTCGCGGACGCCGTCCGCATCGCCGATTCGTATGGTTTCGACGAAATCAACCTGAACATTGGTTGTCCCAGCGACCGCGTCCAGTCCGGTCGCTTTGGCGCGTGCCTGATGGCCGAACCGGGGCGGGTCGCCGAGTGCGTCGCGGCGATGCGCGATGCGGCGTCGGTGCCGGTCACGGTCAAGACGCGCATCGGTATCGATGATCGAGATGACTATGAGTTTCTCGAGCAATTCGTCGATGAGGTCGCCGCGGCGGGCTGCGAATATTTCGTTGTCCACGCGCGCAAAGCCATACTGGCGGGGTTGTCGCCGAAGGAAAACCGCTCCGTACCGCCGCTCCGCTATGACGTTGTCTATCGCTTGAAGCGTGACTTCCCCGCGCTGACGGTTGTGCTGAATGGTGGCGTCGAGTCGGTCGCGCAGGTTCGCGAGCACCTGGCGCGTGTCGATGGCGTCATGATCGGGCGCAAGGCGTATGGCGATCCGTGGCTCCTCGCGAATCTGCAGCGCACGGGCGCAGATGAGAGCGACATCACCCGGCAGGATGTCGTCATCGCAATGGCCGAGTACGCTGCCGGTCAGATCCAGTCGGGCGCTCGGCTTCATCACGTCACCCGTCACATGCTCGGGCTGTTCACGGGTGTGCCCGGAGCGCGCCGCTGGCGCCGCTTCATCAGCGAGCGAGCGGGCCGCGATGGTGCCAGCGAGCAGCTACTGATCGACTCCCTGTCGGTTTTTGATATTGCCGCTTGAATGCGCGCACCGTATTGGCGACACTTCGTCTCGTGGGCGTCGCGTAACATTTTAGGGAAGTGAATCAGCTATGGCGGTACGTAAAGAAGACGTAATGGTTGCAGATCGGCAGACAGCACCGACGATGGCCGAATTGGCCGACCGGCATGAGCTTTATGAAGAGTCCGTGCAGAACGTCGAAGAGGAATGCCTGTTTATTGCGACCAATTTTCAGAAGATTCGCGGCCGTGCGCCGTTGAGTTTTCGCGAAGATTTTTGTGGGACGGCGAGTGCATGTTGCGAATGGGTGCGCACGGGTGAGGGGAGGACGGCGATCGGCGTCGATCTCGATCCCGAGGTGCTGGCCTGGGGCCTGGAGAATCGCGTCGGCCGTCTCGACGAGGCACACCAGCGGCGGGTCAAGCTGATTGAAGACAACGTGCTGAGCGTTCAGACCGAAAAGGTAGACGTCGTTGGCGCCTTTAATTTCAGCTATTTCATTTTCCAGCAGCGGGAGCTGATGAAGCAGTATTTCCGCTCAGTCTATGACTCACTCAAGGACGACGGAATGTTCTTCCTCGATGCCTTCGGCGGTTACGAGGCCTTCGAGGAAATGAAGGAAAAAACGAAGTACAAGAAATTCACCTACATCTGGGATCAGGCCGTCTACTATCCCGTTACCGGTGAGATGACTTGCTACATCCACTTCAAGTTTCCCGATGGATCGAAGATGAAGCGGGCGTTCGAGTACACGTGGCGCCTGTGGACGTTGCCGGAGATCCTGGAAATGCTGTCCGAGACCGGGTTCAGAAACCCGACGGTCTACTGGGAAGGGACGGACGAGGACGACGAGGGCGACGGCGTATTCACGCCCGAGGCGAAAGGCGAGGCCGACGCTGGCTGGATTGCCTATATCGTGGCCGAAAAATAGATGCTCTGGCTGGGCCGGACCAGTTCTGGCCGTAACCAAGCCCGGATTATGTCATATACTCTGCTCTGGACCTCATCGCGAAACCTATGGCAAGCAACGTAGAAAGCGCTCCCGGAGAAACTCTCGTCACGATCTTGTTCGCGGACGTCGTGGGCAGTACTCAGTTGTACGAGGCGCTGGGCGACGAGGGCGCGCGGGAGACCGTCCAAAAATGCGTCGAGATCATGAAGGAGGCCACCGATCAGTATGGTGGCAGCGTGATCAAAACCATCGGTGACGAAGTCATGTCCACCTTTCCATCTGCTGACGACGCAATGAATGCCGGCAGCCAGATGCAAAAGCGTATCACCAACAACTACCAGCTCACCGACAGTGGTGTACCCGTTGCGATTCGCATCGGTTGTCACTTCGGGCCGGTCGTCGTCGAGGATCGCGATATCTCCGGGCTGTCGGTCATCACCGCGAACCGGATGACGTCGCAGGCCAAGTCCGGCCAGATCATCACGACGGCGGTGACCGTCGAGCAGCTCAGCGGCGAATGGCGGGCGCTGGTGCGGCAAATCGATGTCGCAACCGTGCGAGGCCAGTCCGGCGAGGTCGCCGTCTTCGAAGTCCTGTGGCAGCCTGAAGAGGCGACGAGCATGTTGCCGTCGATCAAGATGGAACTGCCGGCCGATGATTCGCCGGCGAAACTCGTATTGAGCTTCGGCGGCAAGGACGTGACGCTCGGCGGCGGCATCCTGAAGAGCGCGACGCTCGGTCGTGCCGACGAAAATGACGTGGTCGTTAAAGGCAAGCTGATTTCGCGCATACACGCGCGTATCGAGATGTCCAAGAACCGTTTTACGCTGATCGACGAGAGCACGAACGGCACGTTCGTGCAGCGCGACGACGGCGAAGAATTCTATGTTCGCCGCGACAGTACGGAACTGACCGGGTCCGGGATCATCAGCCTCGGCCGCGTCGCCAGCAAAGGCACCGAACTGGCGATCGACTACGAAGTCGAAACCTGACCCCGGCCGAATTCTGAATCTCGCGATAATCGGGGTCAGATCTTTAGATCTGACCCCTCGCGCAACGAAAAAAGGCGACCCAAGGGTCGCCTTTTTCGTCTTGGGTTGTCGCGAGCGGTTAACTCAGCGCATCCACCACTTTCTTGTGCTCTGCCCGCAGAGCGTCCGGAATGTGATCTTCGTAACTGTCGAAGTATTCCTCGATCGCCGTGAATTCCTCGCGCCACTTGTCATTGTCGACGCTGAGCAATGCCTCGAGATCGCCTTCCTGCATGTCGAGGCCCTCGGTGTCGATGTCTTTCGGCAGCGGCAGCGCGCCGATCGGTGTATCGACCGCATGTGCGCGGCCTTCGCACCGCTCGATGATCCAGCGCAGTACCCGCAGGTTCTCGCCGAATCCCGGCCACAGGAAGCGGCCATCTTCGTCGCGGCGGAACCAGTTGACATGATAAATCGGCGGCAGGTTGTCGAATTTCTCCGAGAAGCTGAGCCAGTGCTCCCAGTATTGTGCGAAGTTGTAGCCGCAGAAGGGCTTCATGGCCATCGGGTCGCGTCGAACGACGCCCACTTCGCCGATTGCGGCCGCGGTCGTCTCCGAGGCCACGCTGGCGCCAACCAGTACGCCGTGATTCCAGTCCTTCGCCTCGTAGACCAGCGGCGCCAGTTCGCGGCGCCGGCCGCCGAAGATGATTGCGGTGATCGGGACGCCGGCCGGATCGTCTGACAGTGGCGAGTATTTCGGGTTGTTCGTTGCGGCAACCGTGAAACGGGAGTTCGGATGGGCGGCCGGTCCGTTGCCCGCACTGTAGGGCCTGCCCTGCCAGTCGATGGCGGGCGCACCGATATTCTTGTCTTCCCACCACGGCTCGTTATCGGCCGTGACGGCGACATTCGTGAAGATCGCGTTGTGCTGAATCATCTCGAAAGCGGTGCGGTTCGTGTCCTCGTTCGTGCCAGGTACGACGCCGAAATAGCCGGCCTCCGGGTTGATCGCCCGCATCTGCCCGTTGTCGTCGACATGCAGCCAGGCGATATCGTCGCCGAGCGTGCGAATCTTCCAGCCGGACTGCGATTCCGGCGGCTCGAGCATCGCGAGGTTCGTCTTGCCGCAGGCAGACGGAAAGGCGGCCGCAATGTAGTGCTTCTGCCCCTCGGGGCTCTCGACTTCCATCAGCAGCATGTGTTCGGCCAGCCAGCCTTCGTCGCGGGCCTGCCAGCTGGCGATGCGCAAGGCGTGGCATTTCTTGCCGAGCAGCGCGTTGCCGCCGTATCCGGAGCCGAAGCTCTGAATCATCATTTCCTCCGGGAAGTGCATGATGAAGCGGCGCTCGGGATTCAGGTCGCCGGTCGAGTGCAAGCCGCGCACGAAGCGGCCGTCCTGCTCGATTCGGTGCAGTGCCTTTTCGCCCATGCGAGTCATGAGTTTCATGTTCGCGACGACGTATGGGCTGTCGGTGATCTCGACGCCCAGGCGCGCGTACGGCGAATCGATGGGGCCCATGCAGTAGGGGATCACGTACATGGTCCGGCCTTCCATGCAGCCGTCGTACAGGTCACGCATTTTGGCGTGAGCGTCGTCGGGCTCCATCCAGTTGTTGTTCGGGCCAGCTTCGTCCGGGTGGGGCGTGCAGACGAACGTCAGGTGCTCGACTCGCGCTACGTCGGTCGGATCGGAGCGATGCAGGTAGCAGTTCTCGTAGTCTTCATTGAGTTCGTGCAGCAGGCCGTCGTCGAGCATCAGCCTGATCATCTGCTGGTACTCTGCGTCGCTGCCGTCACATAGCTTGATCTCGGCGGCCTTCGTCAATTCGGCGACTTCATGTACCCATCGCTCTAGTGAAACATTCGTAGTCTGCATGCCTTACCTCGGTTCATGGCCTGGTCGGTGGGGGATTTCCGGGCCGAATGGATTGAATTCTTATATGAGCCCGCGCGCGGGGAACGCGTATTATACAGACGGAGTTCGTCGGTTTAGAGCGAAAAGCATTGCGTGAAACACTTACGTGAACACAGCCGCGCGGTTGGTGGTGCTCGACTGGCGGGGGGTTACCGGTAGCGGTCAACCCGCCCGCGCGGCGGAACAATACCTATTTTTGTTCTGAGAAAGTATTTTTAAGTCACTAATAAATATCAGGTAATGATCGAATCGACTGCTTATGCGAGGGACGACCTCGCCGCCATGTTCGGTGAGCGCGGACCCCTGGCGGACTGCCTCGACGGTTTTGCGCCGCGGCCCGAACAGTTGGCGATGGCCGAGGAAGTTCGTGCCGCGATCCTGAACGGGCATCACCTGGTCGTCGAGGCGGGCACCGGGACCGGCAAGACGCTTGCTTACCTCATACCTGCATTGTTGTCGGGACATCGGATCATCATCTCGACTGGCACGCGGACCCTGCAGGACCAGTTGTTTCATCGTGATCTGCCGACGATCGGCAAGGCCCTCGGCCGGCCGGTCGACGTGCGGCTGCTGAAGGGTCGAGCCAACTACCTGTGCCTCTATCGTCTGGATGCGCTGAAGTCGGACCCCGAACGTGTGTCCGCGGCCAGCGCCGCGGACCTGCCGCGTTTGCAACGCTGGGCCGACCGGACGCTGACCGGCGATATTGCCGAGATCGTCGACCTGCAGGAGGACTCACCCATCTGGCCGCGGGTCACGTCTACCGTCGACAACTGCCTCGGTTCCCGTTGCGCCTGGTTCGACGGTTGTCACGTGTTCGCCGCGCGTCAGGCCGCGCGCGAAGCCGACCTGGTGGTGGTCAATCATCATCTCCTGATGGCGGATCTGACGATGAAAGAGGAGGGATTCGGCGAGCTGCTGCCGGGCGCCGATGCGGTGATCGTCGACGAGGCGCACCACTTCCCGAAAGTCGCCCAGGGATTCTTCAACACGACCGTCGGCAGCGGCCAGATCAACGATCTGATCGGCGACATCCGTGGCGAGGCAGTCCGGGCCGGCCTGTTCGACGGCGACCTCGATCGTGTGCTCGACGGGGCTCGACACGCGGCGGACGATGCCCGCGCGGCATTGCCGGTGCGCGACGGCAATATCGCGTGGGCCGAGACGGGTGAACTATATCACGAAGCGCTGTTAGCGCTCGGCGAGGCGATGGGCGAAGTCGGTGATGCACTGAGTCCGATCACCGGGGACAACGCGGGCCTCGTCCGGTGCGCCGAGCGCACGGAGTCGGTGGTGGATGCGCTCGGCGCGATTCGTGATGCGGACGACGATGAGGTATTGCGCTGGATTCGGCCCGGCGCACGGTCATTTACCGCGAATGTCACGCCACTCGACGCATCGCGCGAGATTCGCAACCTGCTCGATGCGCGTCCGTCCACGTGGATCTTTACGTCCGCGACACTCGCGGTGCGCGACGATTTTCATCACTTCACGACTCGGCTCGGTATCGACGACGCCGAGATCTGCGCCCGCCG
>JBLYYV010000247.1:0-16026 GCA_048550095.1 Gammaproteobacteria bacterium | reverse complement strand
ATTGGGGGATCGAATTTCGCTATTGCCACGTACTCTAGGACAGTCGCGGCCCGGGGTCCGTGTTCGATTTCACATCTGCGCGCATTCAGCGCTTTGGAGCCTGGACGATCACCGATAGGCGCGTGGTGAGCCGCATCCCGATTTGAGGCCTGAAACGACCACCGATCGGCCTACCGCTGCAAATTCTTTTTCTCCGATACCTACGAAAAAGATTTTCCAGCGCTCTCCGATCTCGTCAGCGGGATCAGGTTTAGCGAGTGCCCACGCGCAGTGCTGGAGGATGCTATCGAGAATTTTCCCGCTCGACGTCGACAGGAATCGACGACGGTGACCGAATTCAAGTCGTCAAAGACAACAATCCCGACAAAAGCAGCCGCGCAGGGCGGGGAGCATTTGCAGGGAGCGGCGTCGTAGCCGAACGAAGCAGGACGCGAGAGTAGGGCTCTAAGTGGGCTTGAAACGCGCCAGCGTTGGGTCCCAGCGGTTCAGATACAAGGCGCGTCTCGAAGGGAATGGCCAGCCCTTGCCGAGAGGCGCAACGCCGTAGCTGAACCGCTGGGACCCAACCCTTCGGGGCGGGGCAATTTTTCTCCATGACTGCGTTGCAACTGCTCGACAGCCCGAAGGATGCCATCGCAGTCGCGCCTTGCCCTGGAGAAAAATTGCCGCCGCCGCTGGCGCGTTTCAAGCCCACTTAGAGCCCCGGGCGGAGTCGCTCCGGAGGCGGCCATGGATGGCCGCCGCAGGTTTAGCGAGTCGCAAATACTCCCCGCCCTGCGCGGCGGATCTAGCGCACGATCCAAGCCCCGCTCCACCCGTACCATCTCACTTCGCGCGAACCGGGAAATTTCGCAATAAGCCCCACGGCTTCGACATGCTCACTCGCAGGTTGGACCGACCGCGGAAGTCAGCCGGTGCCGCCGACCGTCAATCCGTCGATTCGCATCGTCGGCTGGCCGACTCCGACCGGCACGGACTGCCCTTCCTTGCCGCAGACTCCGACGCCGGCATCGAGTTCCAGGTTGTCGCCGACCATCGAGACACGCTGCAGAACCGACGGGCCGTCGCCGATCAGCGTCGCGCCCTTCACCGGGGCGCCGATCTTGCCGTTCTCGATCAGGTAGGTCTCGTTCGCGGAGAATACGAACTTGCCGGACGTAATATCGACCTGACCGCCGCCGAAATTCTTCGCATAGATACCTTTGTCGACGGACGCGATGATGTCGTCATGCGCATGGTCGCCGGGCAACATATATGTATTGGTCATGCGCGGCAGCGGCAGATGCGCAAACGACTGGCGACGGCCGTTGCCGGTCGAACGGGTGCCCATCAGGCGTGCGTTGAAACGATCCTGCATGTACGTCGACAGTTTGCCTTTGTCGATCAGGACGGTGTTCTCGGTCGGAATACCCTCGTCGTCGATGTTCAAAGAGCCGCGGCGTCCGTCCAGCGTGCCGTCGTCAACGACCGTGCATTGCGATGACGCGACTTTCTCGCCGATGCGCCCGGAGAACGCCGACGTGCCCTTGCGATTGAAGTCGCCTTCGAGACCGTGGCCGATCGCCTCATGCAGCAACACGCCGGGCCAACCGGGGCCGAGCACGACGACCATCTCACCGGCCGGCGCCGGTATCGCCTCCAGGTTTACGAGGGCCTGCCGCACTGCTTCTCGCGCATATTCCATCGGCCGGTCCGAGTCGACGAAGTACTCGTAACCGAAGCGCCCGCCGCCGCCCGTGTAGCCCTGCTCGCGCTTGCCGCCCTGCTCTACGATTACGGATACATTCATCCTGACGAGCGGCCTGACGTCCGCCGCGAGCACTCCGTCGCTGGAACACACGAGGATGATCTCGTGCACACCGGCGAGGCTGGCCATGACCTGCTGGACGCGCGAGTCGAGCTTGCGGGTCTCGCGATCGACGGTTTGCAACAACTCAACCTTGTCTGCATCCGCCAACCCCGCGATAGGGTCAACCGATGAGTACAAGGCGTGCCCGCGACGCGGTGTCGCCACCTGCACGCGGCCCGTCTCCCCGCTGCGTGCGATCGCGCTGGCGGCGTCCGACGCCTGCATCAGTGCCGGCAACACCAGATCGTCGGAGTACGCGAACCCGGTCTTCTCTCCGGCCATGGCGCGCACGCCGACACCTTGATCGAGGTGGTAGCTGCCTTCCTTGACGATGCCGTCCTCGAGCGACCACGATTCGTTGCGTACCACCTGGAAATACAGGTCGGCATTGTCGACGCCGCCGCACATCAGGGCTCCCAGCGCGCGGTCGAGATGCGCATCCTCGAGACCGGTGGGCTCCAGTAGCGAGCGTTTCGCGATGGCGATCGAATTACCGTCAGTCGCCGCGTCGTTATTCCTGTCGTTCAAGATTGTTCTCCAATGACCGCGCGAGGGCGTCTTCCAGATATGCCTCGCAATTCTTCAGCGGCGTCACATTGACCTCGCTGCCCTGCAATTGCTGCACGGCAGGTTCGTCCCAGCTGCCCGTCACACGATAATACGACTCTCCGAGCTGGCTGAGTGGCTTGCGGAAGATTTGCGAGAAAATCAACATCGCGGCACCGCCCGCGGGCCCGCCGACGACCGCTCCGCCAATGGCGAACAGATTGGATACGTGCGGACGCACCACGGCCAGCTGATCGTAGTCCTCGGATTCGAGACCGGTGCGGCCGACGATACCCATGTCCGCAACCGAACCCTCCAGTCCGAGGTTGCAGGTGTAGGCATTGCCGGCATCGAGCGTGAAGGTGCCGCGCAGCGTATCGAAACCGAGGCCCTCGTCCGTCACGTCGCGAAAATCCAGCGCCAGCCTGCGTGGCAAAGCGGTAACGCTCAATACGCCCAGCAGGCGCCCGCCACCGGGCTCCAGGGACAGAACAGCACCCTCCTCCATTCTGATGCCGAACTCGCCGCTGGCGCGAAACAGGAAGTCGCCGTCGGGCGCACCCGGCCACGTCAGATCGGCGTTGGCCGCGATTGTTTCGCCCTCGATGATCGGGTCATAACCGAGGCTCGTCAGAACGGACTTGATGTCGCTGCCATTCAGGTCCAGCTGCATCCTGCTCTGCTGTAGAGAGTCGTCGTTCGGGTGCACGAGCCAAGCTGCATTCCCGTCGATCGTGAACGTCTCGCCCCGCATGCTGATCGGATCCGCGACGATGCCCGACGACGTCGAACGTACCTCGGCGCTCAACGCGCCAAAACGCATCTTGCCAAGTGCGAAGTCCGCGGCCTCGATGCGCACGGGTATTACGGAGCGTGGGTCGACACCGCCCTTGTCAGCACCCGTATCGCTCTCGACCAGCCACAGCCGTTCCATGTCGAGTACCGCAGGGTTGTCGTTGTCCGGGCGCATTGGGAGTCTGAGGTTGCCCGTGAGTTCGGGCCCGTCGGCAACGACGGTCCAGGCATCGTCGCCCCGTGTGGCCGTCATGGAGACATCGGTAAACAATTGGCCGAACAGCGCGAGTTGCCGCACGTCGAGATCGGCAGAGTTGTACAGGCTTTGCCAGGACGTGTCGCCGGCGTCCTCGGTCAGATTCAGCCAGTCGTCGAATCGCAGGAAATCGAGGCGGCCCGTCAGCTCGATACCGGGCTCCAGCGGCAATAACGCGGCGGCCGCGCCAGCGTGCACGCCGCCACGCTCGACCTGCCAGCGGCCATCGACCTCATCGAAACGCAGCGCCCAGGTCAGGTCGTCGTCGAGGCGGCCGGTGACTTCCAGGCTTTGCGCTTCCGGAAACGCGACGTCGAGCTGCAATGCGCGCTCGCTGTCGGCGGGTTTTGCGATCGGTGCCGGCATTCGACTCTCCGCACCACGCATGTCGGAGCGCACGAGGATATGCAATGGGGGCGTCGCGCCCTCTTCCTGCAGGGCCGGGAACATGACGAGCGCCGTCCAGTCGGTCGCCCCATCGAACTTGTCGGGCTGCGGAAGTCTGAACGCCTCGATCCACTTGCGCACGGGGGTCCGTCCCTGCAGCGTCACGAATTGCGATCGCAATCCGCCCGGCTCGGCCGGACGCATGCTGATCGAAACCGGCTCGCCGAGCAGTTCCGCGGTCAGGGCATCGGCGCGGAACTTCGTGTTCTCCACTGTCAGCGATCCCGCAATGTTCGTCAGGCCGAAGTCCAATCGCTCCAGATCGAGCTGGGCGTCCTCGGTCGTCACGTCGAGCCGCAGTCGATACTCTTTGGGCCGGGTGATCGGCAATCGCAGGTCGACGTCGGCCGCGAGGCCGCCGCTGCCAGATACGCGCTGCAAAGTCGGCCCGATCCGTTCGGCTAGCGGACTGGACTGCAGGAAACCCAGCGCCTGATCCACCGTCGCGGCCTGAGGGCCTTTAATCGTCAGAATTCCCTTGCGCAGGTCGGGAATCTTAACGTCGGCGTTCACGACGGGAATTCCGCCGTAATTCGCCCGATTGCGCCTTGTGTAGAGACCGACGCCCTCGAACACGAGCTGACCCCTGAGGTCTTTAACGGATGGCCATCCCGGCGCGTAGTCCAGCAACGCATCCTCGACGTCCACAGCGATACGGAAGATGCCTTCGCCGCGATCGAACGGGTACTCGCGTATTGGCCCACGGACTTCGATATCGGCGCCGGTCGCGCGACCCTGGACGATCGAACGCTGTAGCCAGGCCGCAACTTTCGGCGGAAACCGCCGCAACGGGAGGTAATTGACAACGCTCTGCGCGTCCGACGCCTGGGCCTGGGCGGTCAGGTCGAGATACGGCGAATCGCCATTGACGGGAAACACCATCTCGAAGCGCGAACTCGCCTGGCCGAACGACGTGCGCAGCCGAACGTTGTCGCTCAGCACCCGCACGCTCTCCGGCGTCACACGCCAGACGAAGAACCCTTCCAGCGCCTCGGCTGCCAGCGGCGTCGCAAATACCTTCGGCAGATTGAATGAGACGTCGTCGCTATCGAGTTCGAGCCGGCCGCCTGCCTGATCCGCGACCACCTTGCCGCTGATGCCGGACAAAGCCTCACCGCCCGGCAGGCCGACGACGCCCAGATCGTCGATCGTCAGCTTCAGATCGAACTCCGGCTCGGCATCCGGCGACAGCAGTAAGTCCGCATCGAGGTCACCAATGTCGCCGCTGACGTTCGCAGGTAGCATCGTCGCGCGCACTTCCTCGCTGGCAACAGCCCTGATCAGCGGAAACCAGTCATGCAGTCGCAATGACTCGGCATTGACGGACCATCGCTGTCCGTCAATGACGGCTTCCGGACGCCAGGACAACGTGAAACTGCTCGGGCTCGACAACAACCCGGAACGGCGCAGATCGAGATCCGAACCGGCCAGTAACCAGCCGTCTTTGTCCCGCGCCCACTCCAGCCGGCCGGTGATGGAACCATAGGTGTCGACGGCATCCGGACCCGACCGCAACTCGACATTGACGAAATCCAGCTCGGCTGTCACGCGCTCCGGTGCGGCGCCATTGAAGCCGATCCAGATCACCGAGTTGCCAACCATATTTTCGATCGGGGTGGGCATATTGGCCACGTAGGCCAGGGACCGCGCCACATCCACGCCATCGCCAGTCACGTAGACGTTCCAGGCGCGAGAATCGATGACCTTTGCATTCGCAGCATCAAAGAACCCGCGCTGGATGACGTCGACCGGAACCTCGGCCGAGACGGTCACGCGTTCGCCGAATGCCTCGGGCAGACCGACTTCGCCCTCGAGAGAGATATCGACCGAGCCGAGCCGTAAATCGAGCGTGCCAATGCGAAACTCCAGCCATTCATCGGCGCGCGCCAGATCACGAAACGCGACGGCGACGTCCACCAATTCGATATTGATATTCGGTAAGACCAGCGGATCGTCGGGATCGCGCTCGGGCAGGTAATCTGCGAACGGACGACCCTGAATGAAGAAATTCCCCTCCGCATCGCGTTGAGCATCGATGCGCGTCTGCTCGATACCGACTCGAGATACGACGATTTCCCGGTCGCGCAACAACCGAACCAGGCTGATTCCGATATCCAGGCGATCGGCTATGAATACCGGCTGGCGATCGCCCGGCGACTCGACCGTAACGTCCAGAAACTGGATCTCGGGCCCCGTGATGGGCCAGCTCGCGCTGATATGTTGAAACTGGACTTCGAGCCCGGTCGCCTGCGCAGCCCATTTCCTGATGTCTTCCTGGTATTCCGGCACGAGTGGCAGCAACAACCGCGCGATGCCGACCAGCAGCGCGAGCAGCATGACCCCCACCGCTGCAGCGTAAGCCAGATATCGGACAATTTTTTGAACGATGCCGCCCAACGGTGTTCCGCCTACATCAGGACCACGTCGAAACGGCTCTGGTCGAACATCGCCTCGGACTGCAGCCGGATAGGTTTGCCGGTCAGTTCTTCAAGCTCGGCCAGACCTGACGATTCCTCATCGAGCAGCAGCTCGATCACGTCCTGGTGAGCCAGTACAACGAGTTCGTTGAATTTGAACTGACGATGCTGACGCACGATCTCGCGAAAAATTTCATAACAGACGGACTCGGGCGTCTTGATCGAGCCACTGCCGTCACACGTTGGGCAGGTGCCACACATAATGTGTTCGAGGCTCTCTCGCGTGCGCTTGCGGGTCATCTCTACGAGCCCAAGGGATGAGTGCTCGTTGATCTGCGTACGCGCATGATCCGATGCGAGCGCGGCTTCGAGCGCCTCCAGCACCTGCTGACGATGCAATGCCTCGTCCATATCGATGAAGTCAATGATGATGATGCCGCCGAGGTTGCGCAGCCGAAGCTGCCTGGCGATCGTGACCGCGGCCTCCAGGTTGGTGCGAAAGATCGTCTCCTCGAGATTGCGGTGACCGACGTACCCTCCGGTATTGACGTCGATGGTCGTCATTGCCTCCGTTTGATCGAATATCACGTAGCCGCCGGACTTGAGCGCGACCTGGCGGTTCAGCGCTTTCTCGATCTCGTCTTCGACGTTATAGAGGTCGAGAATCGGACGGCGGCCTTGGTACCACTCGACCGCGGGCGCGATGTCCGGAATAAACGTATCGGCAAACGACCTGAGCCGCTCATAGGCAACTTCTGAATCGACTTGAATGCGCTCGACGTCCGAACTCGCCACATCGCGGATGACGCGCACCGCAAGCGACAGATCTTCATGGACGAGCTGACCGGCCTGGCCACGCTGCGACTGCTCGACGATGATCGCCCAGAGCTTGTCGAGAAACAGCATGTCCGCGCGCAGCGCGTCCAGCGACGCGCCCTCCGCCGCCGTGCGCACGATGTAGCCATGCTCGCCATCCCTGTGCACGATCCGCTCCATGATGTCCTTGAGGCGCTTGCGCTCGTCCTCGTCGTCGATACGCGCCGATACGCCGACTTTCCCGCTACTCGGTAATAGCACGAGGTAGCGCGAAGGAATCGTCATATGTGTTGTCAGGCGCGCACCCTTGGTTCCGATCGGATCCTTCATGACCTGCACCGGCAACAACGCGCCCTCGCGCACCAGTTCGCCGATGCCGGGTTGTATATCGTTCCCGTCGCGGTCTCCGTCGTGTTGTATGTCGGAAGCATGCAGGAACGCCGTGCGCGCGATACCGATATCGACGAACGCAGCCTGCATGCCGGGCAGAACCCGCGATACCTTGCCGATGTAGATATTGCCGATCAGTCCGCGCTGCGCCGTCCGCTCGATCAACAGGTCTTGCAGCACGCCATCTTCGACGAGCGCGACCCGAATCTCGCGTGGCGTCGAATTGATCAGAATTTCCTGCGGCATAACGACTCAGCGGTTCAAAAAAGCAAACGATACCCGAAGCCGGCCAGCAATCGCGCAGTTTCGTACACGGGCAGGCCCATGACGCCTGAATAACTGCCGTGCAGCTCCTGAATGAACATGGCACCGAGTCCCTGAACGGCGTAGCCACCGGCTTTGTCGCACGGTTCGCCGGTCTTCCAGTAGGCGGCGAACTCGTCGGGGTCGATCGGGCGAAAGACAACTGTGGTGCGGCTGAGCACGGTTTCCTCGCGGTCGCCGTCAAACACCGCAACCGCGGTCAGCACCTCGTGAGAGCGCCCGGACAAACGCCTCAGCATGCGCGCTGCATCGGCCTCGTCGATCGGTTTGCCGAGTATGTGATCAGCGACAACCACCGCGGTATCTGCGGCCAGCACCGGCGCATCCCCGGATCGCAGGGCATCCCAGGCCGCGTGTGCTTTCTCACGTGCAACCCGCGCCACGTAGTCGTCCGGCGCCTCGCCATCTGTGGGCGTCTCATCGATGTCGGCCGGTGTAACGTCGAAGGTTATGCCCAACTGACCCAGCAACTCGGCGCGACGCGGCGACGCGGACGCCAGGTAAAGGAACTTGCGATTCGTCGCGCGGGCGTCTTTATTCACGGTGATACGGGTGGCCCTGCAAAATTGTCCAGGCCCGATAGATTTGTTCGGCGAGCACGACACGGACGAGCCCGTGCGGCAAAGTCAGCCTCGATAAGGACCAGATGGCGTCGGACCGCTGTCGACACGCGTCGGTCAGGCCGTCCGGCCCACCGACCAGCAAGGCGACACTGGCTGCATCCTCCTGCCACGCGCGCATTCGGTCGGAGAGTTGCATGGACGACCATTCCACGCCGCGTTCGTCGAGTGCGATGACGATATCGGCGCGCTCCGTTCGCTTAAGCAGTTGTTCTTCTTCTTTTCGCATGGCGGCCTCGACCGGACCATGTCCCGACCGATGCCCGGGATTCAATTCGACGATATCGAGCTTGACGTGGCGCGGCAGGCGCTTTCGATAGGCTTCGACGCCATCGGCGACCCACCCCGGCATGCGGGTGCCAACGGCGAATACTGCGATGCGCATGGCGGCTCGCTAGCGCGCCGCTCCGGCGTCCGCGTCGCCGACAGCCTCGTTGAGGTTCCAGAGATTTTCGAGTTTGTAGAAGTCCCGAACTCGCGGCTGCATGATGTGTACCACGACGTCCGTCAGGTCGACGAGAACCCACTCGCCGAATTCGTGACCCTCGACACCGAGTACGTCAGCCCCGGCTTCCTTGGCTTTCTCGATGACGTTGTCAGCGATCGAACGCACATGGCGGTCAGACGTTCCTCCGGCAACCACCATGTAGTCGGTGATCGATGTCAGACCGCTGACCTCGAGGGTCTTGATGTTCACGGCCTTCAGATCGTCGAGCGCGCGCTCGACCAATGTGACTAAATCCTTGCTTCGCACGAAAACGAACCTCCTTGTCCCGAAAGACGATTGTCTCTGGCGTCTGCTCTCATATAGCTCCTCTTGATGTCAGGCCCTGGCCGATCGGCGCATGGCTTCTGTATAACAACCGCTGGATTCGATTAACTCGACGACTCGATCCGGCAGCAGGAATCTCTGGTTTTCACGCCGCAGAATGCCGTCCCGAATGGCACTGGACGAGATGTCGAGCTGCGTAACCGAATGCAGCAGTATTCGACCGAACGACGCCCGGCCGAGGTCGGCGGGATCGCAGCTCCGCCTGCGATCCAACAGCGCCTGCAACGCGTCGTCGCGCGGCGGGGCAGCACCCGGTCGATGCGCGACGACGATATGGGCGAGATTCAGCAGCTCTTCCCAGCGATGCCAGGACGTCAGGCCGGCGAATGCATCCATACCGACGATCAGAGATAGCGGACATTCAGGAAAATCCTGCCGCATGGACGTCAGGGTATCGACCGAATACGACGGCCCTTCGCGATGCAGTTCTCGCTCGTCGACAACGAATCCCGGGGTATCCTGCACGGCGGCGGCGAGCATCGCCAGGCGCTGGTCGACGGACGCAACGGGCGCCTTGTCGTGGGGCGGAATTCGACACGGGACGAACCTGACCTCCTCGAAACCCAGGCACTGTCGCAACTCCATCGCTGTGCGCAGGTGGCCATAGTGCACGGGATCGAAGGTTCCGCCGAGAATGCCGATCGATGTCATGAGCCGGTTGCTGCGCCCGTCACGCCGTCTCCGCCATCAGTTCCGAGCGACCTGCAAGCGCGAGCGTCAGCTCGAGCAGCGCATTCCAGGGCTGGCCATGCATCGAACCCTTGACGATGCGGTCCGCGCGCGCCGCGCGCTCCAGCAGGGATCGGGCGCCTTGCGGACCGATTGCCCGAGTCGCCCGGCCGACCAGAGACTGGCGGGAACGCCAGACGCCACAATCGGTCATCGCCTTGCCATGGGCAATGCCGGCCGCAACGCGGTAAGCGACATCGGCGATCGTCGTGATCTCGCGAACCAGGCTCCATAAGACCAGCGGCGCCGCTGTCCCCTCCCGCTCGAGGCCGCCGAGGATTCGCACCGCTCGCTCGGCGTCACCTGCCAGCGCCGCATCGCTGAGTTGAAAAACGTCGTAGCGAGCACCGTTGGCGACCGATGCTCTGACTGTATCGACCGTGACGCGATCGTTCTGGGCCAGCAATTTCAGCAGGTCGATTTCCTGCTTGGCGGCCAGTAGATTGCCTTCGACCTGCGCAGCCAGCAATTCGAGCGCCTCCGGTTCGGCGCTCAGGCCGGCCCGCTTGAGGCGGCTTTCTATCCAGCGGGGCAGACCGGCTTGATCGGGCGCTTTCAGAACGAGCCACACGCCATCCCGCGCAAGGCTGGAGGCCCACTTGGTTTTGGCCGTGCGACTGTCGAGATTCGGCGTGATGACGACGAAAACCGTGTCCTGTGGAGGATCGGCTGCGAGCCGTGTCAGGAACTTGCCGCCCTGATCACCCGGTTTGCCGGTCGGCAGGCGGAGTTCGACCATGCGTCGGGCCGCGAACAATGACAGGTTGCTCAGGCCGGCCGCGAGTTCGTTCCAGTCGAATCCCCGTTCCACGACGTGAGTCTCGCGCTCGGCGTAGTCGTGTTTCGCCGCAGCAGAGCGCAACGCGTCGAGCGCTTCATCGACGAGTAGCGGTTCATCTCCGGAGACCAGGTACAGGGGAGCCGGACCTTCTGACAGGTGCCTGGTCAGTTGCTGAGGGTTCAGCTTCACGCGGTTAGTCGACCATCTGGATCCAGTCGATAGATTCCTCTTCCAGCAGTATCGGCAAGCCGTCTGCGATTGGGTACACGACGTGCCCGTCCCGCCTGATCAGCGCCTCCTTCAGGGGTCCTTCGACGGGCTGCCGGGCCTGGTTCAGGACCCCGCCAGCGGCGATCGCGGCATTCATCTGTTCGAGTCGCTCAGCGTCCAGTAGTTCCAACGGGAGCTTCGTCGTTGGACACACGAGCAGGTCCAAAAGGTTCTTATTCATGGCAAATCCGGGGCATCTTCCGGCCAATATAGCAGACTATTCGGGGCTTTCGGCGCTTCCGCCCGACCATGAAAACTCCGCTGGTACCGGGTCGTAGCCGCCCTCGCAGAACGGCTGGCAGCGCACAATTCGTCGCATGGTCAACCAGCTGCCACGCAGGAAGCCGAAGCGTCGCAACGACTCCCTCGCGTACTCGGAACAGGTCGGATGAAAGCGGCAGCGCGGCCCGAGGACCGGCGAAATCAGCAACTGGTACCCACGCACGATTTTGTCGGCCAGCCTCGCGGCCAGTGTGGGCGTCTCGCGCTCAGGCGGCCGCACAGTCCCTCGCCGCCTGCTGGATCGCGTTGATCATCGAATTCAGGCCGTTGCTGCGCGTCGGACTCAGGTGTTCGTCGAGGCCGATCGCGCCGATGAACGCGGGCGGCGTCGCGATGATTTCCGCGGCATTCCTGCCACTGTAGACACGCTGCAGGATCGCGATCAGACCGGACACGATCGCCGAATCACTGATGGCCTCGAAATCCAGCCGCCCATCACGCCGCTCGGTCTTGAGCCAGACCTGCGACTGGCACCCGCGAATCCGGTTTTCCTCGGTGCGCCAGTCCTGGGGAAACTCGGGCAGATTCTTGCCCATGTCGATGATGTATTGATAACGATCGATCCAGTTGTCGAATAACTGGAACTCCTCGATCAACTCGGCCTGTGCCTGCTCGATTTCGGTCATCGATGCGTCGCGCCGGCTACCCGCGCCTCCAGCGCGTGCCTTCCTCGCCATCCTCGAGCTGTATACCCTGCGCGGCCAGGTCGTCGCGAATCTTGTCGGCGGTCGAGAAATCCCGGCCGGCGCGCGCCTCGTCGCGGCGTCGGATCAGTTCCCTGATCGCCGTGACCTCCAGATCGTCGATCGCATTCGAAGTGAACCATGCTTCCGGGTCCGAACCGAGCAGACCCATGATCTCGGCGCTGGCCCGCAGCTTCGCGGCCAGTTGCACGCGTTCCTTGCCGTTCTCGCTACGATTAGCCTCTCGCGAAATCTCAAACAGCGCCGCGAGCGCCTTCGGCGTGTTGAGGTCATCCTCGAGCGCGGCGATGAATTGCGGATCCGGCTCCAGGTCATGCCACTCGCCTTGCCAGCCGCCGATCTCGCGGAGCGTGCCGTAAAGACGATCGAGCTTGGCACGCGTTTCCTCGAGCAGTTTCGCGGACCAGTCGAGCGGCTGACGATAGTGTGCGTTCAACAAGGCGAGTCGGATCGCCTCGCCGGGCGCGATCTCGAGCAGGTCCCGCACCAGGACGATGTTGCCGACCGATTTCGCCATCTTCTCGCTGTTGACGTTGACGAAGCCGTTATGGAGCCAGTAACGCGCGAATATCTCGCCGTCGTGCGCACAGGTACTCTGCGCGATCTCGTTTTCATGATGCGGGAAAATCAGGTCGTTGCCGCCACCGTGAATATCGATGGTTCGGCCGAGATGCTCGGCCGCCATGGCGGAGCACTCGATATGCCAGCCGGGGCGGCCGCGGCCCCATGGGCTGTCCCAGCCAGGCAGGTCGGGCGTGGATGGCTTCCACAACACGAAGTCGCCCGCGGCCTCCTTGTAAGGCGCGACCTCGACGCGCGCGCCCGCCAGCAATTCGCGTTGCTCGCGCCGAGATAAGGCGCCGTAGTCGTCATAGCCCGCAACGCGAAACATGACGTGCCCTTCGGCTTCGTATGCGTGCCCGGAATCGACCAGCTTGCCGATCATGGCGATGATGGAGTCGATGTGATCCGTCGCCCGCGGCTCGACATCGACGGGCGCGACACCGAGCGCCGCCATGTCGTGATGATATACGTCGATGAACTCGGCGGTGATTTCGCCGATGTCGACGCCGGCTTCCGTTGCCGCCGCATTGATCTTGTCGTCGACGTCCGTGATATTCCGCGCGTAGGTCAGGTCATAGCGCCGACGCAGCAGGCGAGCCAGGACGTCGAACACGACCGCCGGGCGCGCATTGCCGATGTGCGGCGCGCTGTAGACGGTCGGGCCGCAGACATACATCGTCACAGGGGGCCGATCTCCGTCCTGCTGCGGGACGAACGGCTCCTTGCGTCGGGTCAGCGTGTTGTAAAGTTCGATGCTCATGGTCGTATCCCAGCCCGGCTATCTGGCAACCGGACCGGCCGGCTATAATAGCAAGGTAGCCGCCGGCACATCACCACGGCGGACCAGCCCGGAGAGCAGAAAAAAGTGGAATCCTCGACAATATTCGGCGAGCGCCGAACCGTGGAACAGGTCGAAGAAGGCAGCGAACTCGCCCCGAAATTCGACGCTCACGGCCTGATTCCGGCCGTGACGACTGACTACGAGTCGGGCGAATTGCTGATGCATGGCTACATGAACGCCGAAGCCCTGACCCTGACCATCGAGACCGGCGAGGCGCACTATTTCAGCCGCAGCCGACAGGCAATCTGGCACAAGGGCGCGACGAGCGGTCTGACGCAGCGGATCGTGGAGCTCCGCATCGACGACGATCAGGACTGCGTCTGGTTGCGCGTCGACGTGACCGGCGGCGCAAGCTGCCATGTCGGCTACCGTTCCTGTTTCTATCGCAGCGTGCCGTTCGCCGGCGATGCCGCGGATGCGGACGCGCCTCTGAATCTGACATTCACCGAAACTGAGAAGGTATTTGACCCCGAAGAAGTTTATCCGGGCGTACCGAATCCGACCAAGCTTTAGATCGGTTTAGCAAAACCGAGAAACGCGATCATCGATCAGTTGATCGCGCTGACCTGCTGCACCAGCAGACCGACGAGATCGGACGCGATGGCCCGTCGCAGGACCTCCTCCTCACGCGCCTTGCCGAGCACCTCGGTCTCGTCCCAGGTGTAGTTGCGCGTCAGAATCAGCTGCTGCGGTTCCAGTTCCTCCGTCCCGTTGATCGTGACGGAGTAGTCGACAATGTAAAACACTTCGTACTCGCGCGGCACGTTGCGCGCCGACACCGTCAGAGGGCGCTGCCCCGTTTCGTCATTGAGAATACGAATGACGGTGTCGGCATCCGAACTATATTCCGTCAACTCTAGATCGGAACTGCGAATTTCCGTCGTCAATGCGTTATAGAACGGGCTGTGACGATTGCCGGTGGCCACATAGACCGCGGACATACCCGGCGGGAAATTCTCCGTGCCGCGCACGTGGAAGCCGCAGGCGTGCAGCGCCAGGCACGCAGCGACGATGGCGACCCTAGACAACGACATTGACGAGCTTTCCGGGAACGACGATGACCTTGCGGACCGACTTGCCGTCGACGAAGCGTTGCACGTTTTCATCGGCCAGCGCAGCGGCCTCGATCTCGTCCCGGGACGCGCTCGCCGGCAATTGCAGGCGGGCGCGCAGCTTGCCGTTCACCTGCGCGATGATCTGTACGCTGTCGGCCTCCAGTGCACTGTGATCGACAACCGGCCACGCTTCGTCCACCAGCGGACCCTCGCGACCCAACACCGACCACAGGGCATGGCAGACGTGTGGCACGATCGGTGACAGCATCAGCACGATTGCGTCCAGTGCCTCGCCGACGACCGCGCGGTCCTGTTCGGCATCACCGCCGTATTTGGATACACGGTTCAGTAACTCCATGACGGCGGCGATCGCCGTATTGAAGGTGTACCGGCGACCGATATCATCGCTGACCTTCGCGATCGCCTGGTGCACCGCGCGACGCAGCTCGCGCTGTGCGTCATCGAGCGCCGCGATGTCGACGTCGGGTGCGACCCCCGCATCGGCGAAGTCGTTGGCGATTCGCCACAGCCGCTTCAAAAAGCGAAAGCTGCCCTGCACGCCGTCATCCGACCATTCGAGCGATTGCTCGGGCGGTGACGCAAACATGATGAAGAGCCGCACGGTATCGGCGCCATACTCATCGATCAGGTCCTGCGGATCGACGGTGTTGCCTTTCGACTTCGACATCTTGGCGCCGTCCTTCAGCACCATGCCCTGCGTCAGCAGCTTGCTGAACGGCTCCGGCGTGTCGACCAGGCCCTCGTCGCGCATGATCTTGTGAAAGAAACGCGCATACAGCAGATGCAGGATGGCGTGTTCGATACCGCCGATATACAGGTCGACCGGCAGCCAGTAACGCGCGCGTTCGTCCAACATCGCGGCGTCGCTGTCGGCGCAGCAGAAGCGCGCGTAATACCACGACGACTCCATGAACGTATCGAAGGTATCGGTCTCGCGCTCGGCCGGCTCACCCGTATCGGGGTCAACCGTCTCGTAGAACGACGGCATCCTCTTGATCGGCGAACCGCCCTCGTCGAGATCGACGTCCTCCGGCAGCACGACGGGCAGATCGCTGTCCGGCGCCGGGACCTGGCGTCCGTCCGCCGTGTTGATCACCGGAATCGGGGCACCCCAGTAGCGCTGGCGTGAAATCAGCCAGTCACGCAGTCGATAGTTGGTGCGCTGCTCACCACGACCGTCCGCCTCGAGATCCGCCGCGATCGCATCGAACGCGGCCGCCGACGACAACCCGGTGTACTTGCCCGAATCCACCAATACGCCGTAGTCGACGAAGGCGCCGACCGCAATATCGCACTCCTGACCGTCTTCGGACGGCGCAATAACCTGGACGATCGGCAGCCCGTGCTTGTCGGCGAACTCCCAATCGCGCTGGTCGTGGCCGGGTACCGCCATCACGGCGCCCGTGCCATAAGTCATCAGCACGAAATTCGCGGCATAGACGGGCACCGCTGCACCCGTGATCGGATGCAGCGCGTTGACGCCGAGT
>JBLYYV010000246.1:0-2781 GCA_048550095.1 Gammaproteobacteria bacterium | reverse complement strand
CGAACTCGTCGACGAGTTCGCGCTCCGCCATCGATCGACCCAGCCTGCCCGAATCCACGAGTGCGGCGAGCATGTCCGGGTAGCGATCCAGATTGTCGGCGACATAGGGGCTACACGCGACAACCCGCGCCAGGTCTTCGACCATGGACGGATCCTGCGCGGCGAGCTTCGACAACGCCGGGTCATCGGCGCGGCGCTCGAACCAGTTCAGCACGGATTCCTGCAGGATCTCGGGAAGAAATTTCAGGTCGGGCTTCATGGGCGAATCTTCGGTTAGATGGCCGCATAAGAAAAGAGCGGCGCGGTAAACTCCTCACTCGGAGATATCCCGCGCATGATGCAAGAACGCCCGACAATCCCACATGAAATCCAGATCGACGTGCAACCGTCCGATATCGACGAACTCGGCCACGTCAATAATGTCGTCTACCTGCGCTGGGTGCAGGAGGCCGCGACGGCGCACTGGCGTGTCCTGGCGACCGGCGAACAGCAAGACTCGCTGCTGTGGGTCGTTCGCAAACACGAAATAGAGTACAAGCGGGCGGCGCTGGCGGGCGACACGCTCGTCGCGCGCACGTGGGTAGGCACAGCCGCTGGCAGAACATTCGAGCGCCACACCGAAATACTGCGCAAGGCAGACAACAAACTGTTGGCGAGAGCGCGTACGCTGTGGACGCCTATCGACCGCGAGACCGGCCGTTCGGTGCACCCGGGTCCGGACGTCTACGCGCTGTTCTCGGCAAGCAACAACCCCGACCGCTGATCGAATTCACGGCCGTAAACACCTCACCAGATGGTCCGTAACTCCTGTTAAACAGGCCTCCCAAGGGTTTCTGTTAGTATCGCCGGCCGCGATCGAGAATCAACGTGTGGGCGACCAATAAGGATACGCCGACGGCCGGCTGCGGTATCGCGAACCTCTAGGGCAGCTTCCGCCCACTGGAGCAACTGGAAAGCAAATGATGAACGACAAACCGAGAACGAACCCGGTGCCATGGATGCTGACCGCGGCCGCCGCAGCGCTGGCCGCCGGCCTGTGGTTCAGCCTGCAACTGGCGTCGAAGACGGACAGGCCGGTGATGCAGGAAATGATGGCGGTCACCGTACTTCCCGAGGCGCGCCCGTTGCCGGCGGTCGCGCTCGTAGACCACCACGCCGAGTCCTTCGGCACCGAGGATCTCGCCGGCGAGTGGTCGCTCCTGTTCATGGGGTTCACGAACTGCGGTCACGTGTGCCCGATGACGATGGCCAAACTGCGCATCATCCAGGATGGCGTCGACAAACCGTTGCGCGTGGTGTTCCTGTCGGTCGACCCGGGCCGCGATACACCGGAGAAGATCCATTCCTATGTGACCGGGTTCGGTGAAAGCTTCGCCGGTATCACGGGCGCCACCGCCGAGATCGACAAGCTGGCCAAGGCGCTCGGCGCACCGTATTTCGTCGACGATACCAAGGGCGCGTACTCGGTCGATCACTCGTCGGCCGTGTTCCTGGTGGATTCGTCGGCCGCTTATGCCGGCGTGATCTCCCAGCCGCTGGAGATCGACGCGATCGTCGCGGAGCTCGATCGGATGCTATAGGAGCGTCTGTCGTTACCGAAGGGTCGACCGAATCGACCGGAGCTAGCCGTCCGCTTCGGCGCCGGCCGCCTCACACTGCACCGTGACGGTCTTCGGCGTCCAGATAGCGCTGACATAGGGAATCCAGCCGATGAGGCCATTCAGCACGGACGTTTCGGTCTTGACCGATTCCCAATCGTTCGAGCCGCATGTCGACCCGAGATCGACGGGCTGACTGACTTCCACGAGTGAAAAAACCATGTTGTGATGCCAGGCGGATTGCGACATCTCCGCATCCTCAGCGACCGGCGCGGCCTGATCGAAATGAATCTTCGTACAGCCGGTTGCCAACATTACGGCGGCAAGAACAAGCGAGATTCTCATACCTCACCTCCGCTCAGCACGGCGTCTTCACACCAGACCTTCACCGAATGCGGAGAATAGATACCCAGCGTAATCAGCCCCAGGAATCCATTCACGAACGTTTGCTGACTCTGCATCTGGGCCGCGGGCTTACCTTCGCAAACTTCGCTGACGTTGACCCGCTCTTCTCCGACCAACCCCCAGAGAAAAAAGTCGCGGGTCTGCTCGTAGCTCGGTACATCGCTGACGGCGACATCGGTCCGCGGCTTGATCGTGACCGTCGAACATCCTGCCAACAGCGCGACGGCAGTCAAAACCAACCATGAAATGCGCATGGATACTCCTTGCGTCTGTTCTTCCCTTGCAGAACCAGTCTATTGCGTGAGCGGGCCAAAACAAAGGCGAAAAAAAACCCCGCCACAGGGCGGGGTCTGGTGCCTATCTGCACTTCTTCGGTCAGTGTGACTCGATCGCCTCAGCTTCCCGATACGCTTTCACTGTGCGCACGATGTAAACAACCAGCAGAGCAGTGCCGAGAAGCGGCACCGCCCACGGAAACGCTCGACCCGTCACGTAGGGGTGCATTTCCAGCACACCGACGCCGTTGGTCGCCAGCGCCAGCATCGGCGATAACAGACCGGTCAATGCGACTATCAATCGATTCTTCATGTCCAATATTCCAATAAAATTAAGTAGCTGTATTTGACTCTCTATTCGCCCAAAAAACGCTTTCAGATCACTATGTGGGGCCGGAACAGGGACAAAAAAAGCCCCGCCGAGAGGGCGGGGCTTTTCGCCGGAGCTATGACTCCAGGACGAATGATGTTGATTTACATCATGCCGCCCATGCCGCCCATGT
>JBLYYV010000245.1:0-4600 GCA_048550095.1 Gammaproteobacteria bacterium | reverse complement strand
GGCAAAACCACGCGGCATCCAGTTGTGGATGTTGCGGAACGTCAGAATCATGTCGGCCGACTCGGCGCCCCCGAGGTCCCACTGGTCCGGCGGCATCAGTACGGTCATTTCCGCGTTGCCGTATAGCTCCGGGTGAGCCGCCAGTTTGTCCTGAAATCTTTTGACGCCTTTCGCGATGAACTCGATTTCCGAATTCGGATCCCAGCCGGCCGCAACGTATTGCCCGTTCTCGTTCAGGTACGGCGCCAGAATCTCGGTATACCAGGCGCCGCCGGGCCAGATCTCGACGACTCGCATATCGGACTCGATGCCGAAGAACTCCAGCGTCTCGACCGGATGGCGCGCCGCGTTACGGGCAATATTCTCGGCCGAACGATGGTCGCCGACGCTGATCTCCTCGAGACTCGCGCCGCCATCCGCGATCGCCGAGCCGGCGAACAGTCCGATCAGGGTTGCAGCGAGAATGGTCGGCAGGCAGGCCGTATTCTTATCCATTGGTCATCTCCGTAAGATCGTGGCAGGTTCTGACGGAGGTTAGAGCCAACCCTTCAGGTTGACAAGGCGAAACGGCGGTTGTGCGTCAGGCGAACGATGCCGCTTGAATATGGCCGACCTTGTCCGGCTGCGGGAGCCGGTAGAAGGTCCTCAGCTCCTGCAACATCGCGGGATTCAGGGCCGAGGTGGGGAACCGCTTCTCGAGGCTGCGGCAGAAACGCCCGGCGAACATGGAGGCGTTCCGATAGCGGGATAACTCGTCGGCTTCCAGCCTGGAGTCGAATTTCGGTTCGTCGAACAGCCGCCTGAACACACTGTCGCCGAGCGATGTCTGCTGCTGATCCGAGAGCAGACGCGCGCCCACGTATTTGTCGACCTCCGCCTGCATCTCGACTTCCATCAACGTCACCGACTTGTCTGCGGCGGCGTTCCATGCAATGTAGTTGAAGTGGCTGACGCCCTCGAGGACCGTCCAGAAGTCCGCCAGGTTGGCGCGACCCAGGCGATCGCGCGGATCCTTCGACGTCAGCCGGTCCAGCAGGTCCCGATCGAGATACAGCGTCATGCCGACCTCGTCCTCAGTCTCGCGTACCAGCACCTTCTCCGTCGTCGCACGCGATTCATCATCGGCTTCGAGTTCCTCGACGAGCTCGGCATCCGTGACGAGAAAATCGTAGACGTCGAGCGGCAGATCGATTCCGTAGAGTCGGCTCAACATCGATTGAAGGTCGCGTAACATCAGTGCTCGTAACCGCCGCGCGCCTGGGTCATCGGATGTACGCCGGCCGACCGCAGCAGCCGCTCGGCGCGGCGACTGCCCGTCCGGATCCATAACTCGTACTGTCGCAACACGTTAGTGTCCGACTCGGTGCGCGCAGATTCGCGAACGTCGTTCAGCACATCCACGAGATCCTGAAACTTTGCGGCGAGCTCATCGAAAACCGCGGCGAGTGCCCGAACCCGGGCGCCGCGAGAGTCGAGCGCCAGTGAATGGTACGCGCCCCCGCCCATATAGACGTAGTAGTCGACGTCGACAGCGGCTCGTTGCAGGCCATCGGAGAAAAAGCCGGCGATGAACAGCGCCACGTCGCCGACGCGTTTCAGCGTCTGCTGTCTTTCGTTGTCGCTGGATGCCGAGACGGCGTCGGCGAACATCGCCGCCAGCGGGCGTAGTTGATAACCGTCTTCGGTTTGCTCGTAAAGGGCGTCGGACCGCGAGTAGAGCGTCAGCAGGTTGACGACGTAATGTGTCGTGTGATCGTCGAGCGCGACCCGATTCGTGGCCAGCGCCGCATCCATGGAATCATGGAAATACGCTTCGAGGCTCGAAATCGTGACGAGCTCTTCGTTGGAATGCTCCACCTCATCGACCATGCGCCCTCCTTGCAGCCCCCGCTGCCTATCGATTCGGGCGTTCAGATCCGTCGGTCACGGCCGCTGCCTGTTGCGTCGCCAAAATCGACGCGCCGGCGGACCAGCCCTCAGTCTTTATATCCACTCGCCGACGCCGACAACATGACGTGGTTCACGCTATGCGACATAAGCGAACTTATTGTTACGTTATCACGTCACGAATTGCCGCCGGCGAGGGTCGCAACCGCCGCGCCCGCACGCCCCAGCACAGCTGCGTTCTGCCGCTGGCGCCTGGCATTCGGGTCACGTTGCGCCGGAAACGAACTCAGCGATTCGACGTACGCAGTGGGCAGCCCGATCGCCACGGCACCGGCCACGACGATATCTCGATACCACTCATAGGCGATCAAAGACTCCTCGATCGCAACGGCTTTCGCCATGTAAGCGTACGCTCGATAACGACGACCCGACCGCATGCCGCGGACAACGACCGGCAGGCGTCGATATCCGCCACCCTCGATGCGATCGAGCCTCGCGAGCGCCAGCGTCTCCAGCTGATAGATCGCGCCGGCCACGTGCCGTTTCGGGTCTGAAACGACGTTGCACTTGCCGGAACCGTCACGCCCCCGCTTATGAAACCTGATGGTGTGCTCGCTCAGGATCGCCGCTTCGAGCAGGCGAGCATTCGACAGCCGTTCGATCACGCGACCGAAATGCATGTTGGATCCGTAAGCGAAGTAGTAACTCGTTCCCATCCGCGCCTCAGGTCATCGGCCGATGATGGATGCGCGATTCGTCCGGCGGCCTCACTCAGCTGGCCAGCGCGACCCCGGGCTGCCAGGCAACGGGCTGGACGCGACAGTCGAGGCGATCGTGCACGAAACGGAATGCGACGAAGTCTTCTCCTGACAACGAGAATCCGACGATGAACTGCGTCGCGCCCGAGGGGCCGCAAGGCGATTGTTCTTTCGTCACATACCATGACTCGCCGCGTACCGACTCGGACAACGCGCCAGCATTCCGCAGGTCTGTCAAAAAGGCGGAAACCTGTTCATGGATATCTTCCGCACCCCGCTCGTCCCCGTCGTCGAAAGCGACCCAGCGAGTGCCGCGAGCGATGCTGCCGACGATGAACATCCCCAGGCGACGCATACGCAGATCGCTCCATTGCGCATCGATGCCGCGGCTGCGACTCATCGTAACGAGCCCGCCGATCTGCAGATGGCCACCCACGCATTCACGCAAAGCATTCACGCCGAGACGCTTCAGCGCTGCCACGTCGTGTTCGTCGAGCGCACATTCCAGCCGCGTGCGATAACGAAACGTGAGCGAACTCTCGTCGCGAGCTCCCCAGATCCCGCGTTTGAAATCGTCCGCAACGAGGCGGCCGATCAGCGCGCCGAGTGCGCTCGGCTGGCCGCTGAGGCCGGTGCCCGACGCGGCGCGCGGTCGCGGGAAGTACGTGACGACATTCGGGCTGGAGAACACGGTCGACAGACGATCCTTCACAACGTCCGCGACACACTTCCAGGCCGCCGTTGGATCGACGAACAGCATCGCGTGTCTCGCCCGGCAGTAGGCCTCCGCCGCAAACAATGCGACCGGACCCACCTCGCCTTCGTCGGGAACGAGACAAACGACATCCAGTATCGGGATTCGATCGAGTGCGAAAATACCGGTGGCTTCGGTGTCGCAACCGATCATGTCGTAGTCGGTCAGCACAGCGCGTTCGCGCCAGTCGTCGTCCACGTACTCATAAGCGGCGCCGACAGCGACGCCGGGGCAACGCGTGACGTCTGGCCGGGCCAGCGGCACGGGTTCCTCGACCCGAATCAGTTCGGACTCGATCACAGCCTGGGCAACGAAGTCCGGATCGCCCGGATCGATCGACACCGCCCGGTAAATTTCCTGATCCTCCACGATCGGCCGATCCCGCGAGACGAGCCGATGCACGACGAGATTGAAGCGCTCGCTGTCACCAGCGGGAATGCCGTCGTAGTCCACCGACACCCGCAGACATTCATGTGGACCGGGATTGAGTGCGCTCAGGACGAGGCTACCTGCGGGACCCGGGATAGCGATTCGATGCCGCCGGCCGGACGCCGATACTCTAACGACGATCGCGTTCGTTCCGCCGTTCTCGAAAAACTGGGTCAGTAGATCCTGCAGTCTGCAGCGGTGGCCGGGCGCGCCGAACCGGCGCTGAAACTCATCGACGCTGCGCACGGATACCGGGATGGCAACGGGGCCTCGCGGAGAGGATCCGACAAAAGCTGCGACGGACTCCCGGCGTATCGGCATGCGCTGACCGCGCACAGGACCCTCTACAACGAAAATTCCGCTGTTGGCAATCACTGACAACAAGCACACCAATGGAACAACAACGGATCTAGTCTAAACGAGCCGCGGCTTTGGCGAAAGATAAAAACGCGACGTTAGTTCAGCTTCGTATCGCTGGCGGAGCTTTCGACGAACTTCTGGTCAGCGACTGTATGGTCAGCAAGTTGCTGCTCGTCGGCCGGATCGCGGGGAATAATATTGATAACCGGGCGAGAGGCTCGCACGGTCGCCTCGGTATCCGGCCTCCAGCTGATGACCGACACCGGGAAACCGCGCGCCGCATCGGCGATCGCGGTCAGACGCTCTGCGTCGAGTGACATCACTTCGTCGGCGAGGCCGACCATCTTGGCGCGTGCCATGGGCTCGACGCTCGAATTCCAGTCGCGCTCGTCGTCGCCGAGTGGCGCATGCG
>JBLYYV010000244.1:0-6967 GCA_048550095.1 Gammaproteobacteria bacterium | reverse complement strand
GTGTGAAGTTGCTGAACGCCTGCTCCGCATTCACGACAGTCAACTCTTCTGTCTCCGAGGATATCTGGTTCCCGGTGATAATCTTCGTGTCTTCGGCATACCTCCCCTCGAAGTCGAGGCGCCAATTCGGCGCCAGATCAAAGCTCAAGCTGCCGAAAACCGCCTGATTCTCCGTACCCTCCAGGCGCGGTGCCGGGAACAGCGTTCCGGGCAGCTGACCGAACACGGGCTCGGGCCCCGTGATAGAGCGTTGTATGAACGAACGGTCTCTTTCATACCAGAAGACGCCCAGGCGACCGCGGATTGGCTTATCCACCGGCGAGGCGATGCTCCATTCGAACTGATCGTCCTCGACCTCGTCGATGCTGACGAACGCGAACAGTCCCCAGACGGCCCGGGCGTCCTGCTTGTCGAAATCGTATGCCGCGTCGAAGGTGTCTTCGTTGTGCGCGGCTCTCAGCGTCGACGTCCAGTCGCCGATATCCTGCACCCACTCGCCGAGGAACCGGTGCGTTTCTCTTCCCAGCCCCGGTCGCGCCGGCTGGGCCGTCTTTGTTTCCGGTGGCAGCGGGCCGTTGAATCCGTTGTCGGCGACGGTCAGCCCGTAGTTGATGTCGGGGATGTTAAGCCGATTGATCGCGCCCTCTATCGTTTGCTCGCCGCAAAAGTCACCGATCGAAGTTCCGTACCAAGGCTGGGATGGATCGTCGGGCAGATAGCAATTCAGACCGGGAAACCCCGAATCACCCAGCGTCGTTGGCAGAACATTGCTGGTGAAATGCGAATCCTCGCCCTCGGTATAACCGTATTTTGCCGTGACCTCTGTCGAATCGAACGGTGTCCACATAAGTTTCACGAGCAAGTCGGTCGTCTTTTCTTCACCGATCGACGAATTGTCGCCGAGACCCAGCTGGTCGACCGTTGTATCCGGCGGCCCCTCCGGATTTCCCTCGGGGCCTGGCACCTCGAAGACACGGTCGAAAAACGGATCGCCGCTGTTGATCGGGCGCAGTTCCCCGGTCTCCAGCGGCGGCAAGTCGTTGTTCCATTGCCCGCCATAATTCTGCTGATTGCCCGAGACGAGGAACATCAGCTTGTCCTCGATAATCGGCCCACTGAACCAGGCGCCGATTTGTCGGTCCTCATGGGTGCCGTAACGCAGGAAGATATCGCCTTCATATTCGTTGGTCGGGCGCCGCGTCACATAGTTGATCGCGCCGGAGAACGTGGCGCGCCCGAATTGCGCCGACTGCGGGCCGCGCAGCACCTCGACGCGTTCCATCGACTGGGTCGTCGCGGTCGAGATACTGCTCGACACGAAGATGCCGTCGATGAAGTAAGACGCGTTCGGTTCACCACGCGATGCCGGATTAGCCATGCCGCGGATCGTTGGCCGGTCAAGCTGACGGCCGACGCGCTGCGAGGTATTGAAGTTCGGCGTGAAGGCGGCGACGCCGTAGTTGTTCTGGATTCCGCGATCCCGCATCTGCGTGCCGGTGAAAGCGGAGATCGAGATCGGCACCTCCTGCAGGCTCTCTTCGGTCTTCCGGGCGGTGACGGTGATTTCTTCCATCTTTGGCTGTGCGAACAATGGCGGTGCAAATAGCACAATGGCCATCATCGCGACGGCTGCGCGGGCGCTTGGCGAGTGATTGAGCACGACTGATTCCTCCCCGATGGTCAATAGTCGCGTAAAGCCGGGATGACCTGCTTACCGATGATATGCAGCGCATCCATGGGGTCATCATGCAGTTTGAAAGAAATCTCCGACAGGCCGGCTTGCGCGAACAACTTGAAGCGTTCGATTTCCCTGCCCAGATCGTCCAGGCCTCCCGTAGAGGTGAAACCGGTCGCCAGTTTGTTCGAGATCTCTTTCGATACGTTCTCTACTTCGTCTACGTTCTTGAAGTACGCATCCACATAGTTGTCGAAGTTTCGGGTCACGATATCCACTTCGTCAGGCGTCAGGAACAGGGCGGTCAGTTCCGGGTCCAGTTTGCGTGCGCGCCAGGGCAATTCGTGGCGTGATTCTCTAAAAGCGGCTTCCCGGTCTTCCTTGATATGCCACGCCCAGTACGTGCCGATCCGAAAGTTTTCGCATGGTGTGTCGCGACGGCTCAGGCCGACCTGGATGTTTTCGACGGCCGGCCCCACGACTTCCGGCGGCGTGCAGCCTATGAAGCAACCGTCTGCGACGCGACCCTGCATGCGCATCATCATGTAACGATAGGCGGCGCCGTAGACCAGCGGCGGCTCGCACGAGAGCCAGTCGTAGGCGCAGGGATGATTGACGTTGAAAATCTCGCCGTCGAAACCGTCCTTCAACCCGCCGTGCGCCGAAGCTCTGACGATTTCGATGGCTTCCCGAACGGCGAGTACGATCTTCTTGGGTGTATCGAGAGCCATGGCGTCGTTGTTGCCCTCGCCGGCGCCTATTGAAACCATCGCCCGGCCATCACAGATCTCGTTCAGCGACAGGAGTTGATTGGCGATCTTCAGCGGATGCATCTCGAACGGGGCAATCGCCAATATACCCATGCGGATTTTTGACGTTTGATTCGCGAGCGTAGTCAGGGCGACGAATGGATCCCAATGGGCAAAATAATCCGCATGCCAGATTGCCCGAGCGCCATACGATTCCGCCACTTGTCCGAGTTCGGCGATCTCGACCGGCGTCAGATTGGGCTCCAATATAATGTCTACGTCCATAAGAGCTTCCGATTTACTCTACGTCAAACTCGACTCGAACGAGTTCTGCTGGAAAGATCAACGTGCCGATGTAGGTTCCAACGTCGTCTTCGTCCTTGAGAACGAGGCGAAGCTTGGCGACGGGTGCATACGACGCCAGGTTCAGGGCGTCGGCGATTTCCTCTGATGCCGAATCGATCGTCATCACGTTCAACACGCGGCGCAGCTTGTTGCCACGCAGTTTCATCGCAAGTGGTAACGCGGGTGACCCGGCAAATTCGACCGGGGCCTCGTCGAACAGCGATCGGTCGAGAAAGGTCTGTGAAACAAGCGCCGGTTGGTCTTCAATCTTGAACAGTCTGTAGAGCTGCTTGTACGCGGCTGCCGCTTTCACGCCGGACGGCAGTTCCGGCTGCTGCCGGCGTCTGGGCAGCGGCAGGTTCACGAGTTGCCCGAGTTCTATCTTGTCGACGACGTCGCGAAGGTCCGAACGCAGCGGCAGCGACTGCAATTCCAGGAGCAGCCCGGACACGAAGGTGCCGGCGCCGCGCTTGCATTTCACCAGGCCCCGGCCCTCGAGGTGTTTGACAGCCTGACGCGCCGTCAATGGCGCCACCTCATATTGCCTGGCCAACTCGCTGATCGGCGGAAGCTTGTCGCCGAGCCTCCAGCGCCCCTCGGCGATTGCACGCCGGATGTCGGTGGCGATTTCGAGGTAGAGGGGCAGGCCGGACGGTCTGTTCGCTGTCTTCTGCAAGCTTCAGCTCCGTGGAGTCGCTGTGGTGGTGGCGCCAATTAATATATTAATATATATTTTTAATGAACTGCAATAAGGGCGGAATTGCGCAATGGATGACGAGAACCGAATCGGACCTGGGAGCTTGGGTACGGATGTATCGCGTCGCACATTTGTTGCCGCGACGGGCGCGGCGCTGGCCACGGGTTGCTCGGGCGGCGCGTCAATGCGGGCCGACGACGCGCCGCCTGAAGGCCGCGCCGTTACGACTCGGGAAATGGAGCGCGCGCCGTTTGACTCGCTGCGTGACTACATCAAGGCGTTGGAACAGCGAGGGCTGGTATTGCGTATCGATCGCGTCGACCAGGACGCTTACGAGGGAACGGCGCTCATGTATCGGCTCGTCGACCGCTTCGGTCGGCTGGAGTCGCCCGTCGTCGTATTCGAGCGGGTCAGGATCGATGGCCGGTGGATAGACGGCCCGGTCGTTTGCAATGTGTCCGGCCCCGTCGACGTCGAGGCCATCATGTTCGGACTGGAGCCCGTCCCGAACGATTCAACGGCGACTTATCACCGGGCACGCAAGTATCTCGACGAGATGCTTGAGCGATCGAACGGGCAGTATCCGCAGATCGCCCCGATCGAAGTCGAGCGATTACAAGCGCCTTGCAAACAAGTGACCCTGATCGGCGACGACATCGATGTCACCGCCTTTCCATTCCTGCAAAACAATCCCGGTGACAGCGGTCGGTTCATCAATACGACGTCCGTATTCACATCGGACGCTGAAATGGGGCTCAACATCGGAACGTATCGTTGTCAGATCAATGGGCCGCGCGAGATCATCGTCGGCACGGGCGAGGGGCAGACCGGGTTCAACATGTTGATGGCCGCGAAGGGCCGCGGAGAGAAGACGGCCCGTATCGCGCTGGTCTGCGGTCAGGATCCGATGACCTGGCTGGTGAGCGGGGCCCGCATTCCGGAACGCCGCGGCAAAAAGCCGGTCGATGAATTGGCTTACGCGGGCGGGTTGCGCGGTAAGGCCCTGGAAGTCGTGAAATGCGATACGAACGAGTTGCGAGTGCCGGCGCACGCGGAGATGGTTATCGAAGGGATCGTATCCCTCGAAGGATTTGAGCCAAACGGGCCGTACGGCGAAAGTCCCGGCTATATCGGAGAGGTCTACGAGAAAGCCTTTTTCATGGACGTGACACGCATCACGCATCGCACGGATCCGTGGTTCATGAACGATTTTACCGGGATTACGAAGGCGCTGATCTCGATGCCTTCGGCGGCATTGACGACCGCCGGACTAAAGGCGTTCATCCCGTCGATCGTCGACTATCGGTGGCGCAACAGCGTCACCTTCATTGCCATCAAGAAGACCAGGCCCGGAGAAGCCCTGGACGTCGGCAAGCGGCTGGCGAAACTGATTCCGATCTTCAAGATCGTCGTGATGGTGGACGACGACGTCGACCTGTGGAACGGCGCGGATTGGTTCATGGCCTTTGCGACTCGCTGGCAGGCTTACCCCGCGAGCCACATCTTCGAGGACCTCCCGGTCAATCCGCTCGAACCGAGCGCCCCCGTTCGCGAGCGCAGCAGTAAGATCGTGATTGACGCGACCCGGCAGTGGCCGGAGGAGGGCGGACCCGAGACCTTTCCGGCGTACTCCCGTCACGTTCTCCGGGACTATGATCCGGAGGTATTCGACCGCGTCGATAAGAAATGGTGGTCGGTTATCGATGACTGGACGAAGAGCTGAGGCGGAGAATCGAACGGACGCTGCCACGCGTTGACGTCACACGTAACTGCGATGCGAGAAGATCCCCGACTCTTCGATTACCGGCCGTACGAAAACCGGCCGAAGATTGCGTGGCCCAATGGCGCGAGAGTCGCATTCTGGGTCGTGCCGAACATCGAGTTCTACGAGTTGCGGCCGCCCGTCAATCCATACCGTCCATCGTGGCCCCGTCCGGTGCCCGACGTCGCCGGATACGCTGCGCGCGACTACGGTAACCGGGTCGGGCACGATCGCATGATGCGCGTGATGGACGAGTTCGGTGTCAGGGGCTCCGTTTCGTTGTCAACCGCCGTATGCGAGCACCATCCGGAGCTTATCGAAGCCTGTGCCGAACGCGACTGGGAGTTTTTCAGCCACGGAATCTACAACACGCGCTACACCTACGGGATGAGCGAGGCGCAGGAACGCGAGATGATCGAAGACGCCGTGGCGACGATCAAAAAACATACCGGGCAACAATGCAAAGGATACCTGACGCCGGCCTTGACGCATTCGGAGCACACGATGGACCTGTTCGCGGAAGCCGGGGGAATCTATACCTGCGACCTATTCCATGACGACCAGCCGACGCCGGTTCACGTCCGCTCCGGCAAGAAATTCGTGTCGATTCCGTACTCGATGGAATTGAATGACTTTTTCGCTTTCCTGGTCAACGGAAGGTCGCCGCGAGCGTTCGGCCGGATGGTCAGAGAGGGTTTCGATCGGCTGTTCGCCGAAGCGGAAAGCGACGACACCGGGGTCGTGCTATGCCTGTCGCTGCACGCGTATCTCATCGGGCAGCCGCACCGTCTCAGAGTCCTCGAAGAAGTGCTGGACTACGTCAGCAATCACCGTGATGTCTGGATGACGACTGGCGCCGAGATCGCCACGCACTATATCGAGCATTCGTACGATCGCGCCGTCGCAGCGCCCGGGTACGAAGCGAATAACAACATGTCCCCGCGGAGGAACGGATGAGCGCCAACAACGAAACCCGAACGATTCCCGATTTTGTCCGGGAGATGCCGAATGTAGACGTGACTCAGCGCTGGGAACGCTTCTGGGAAATACTTTCCGATGGACAAGAGCAGATTGCCCGTCGCTTTCCGATTGCGCGGCACCCGTCGTGCGACGGGAGAGACTACTACACATCTCCTGACGGCAGCTTCGAAGGATCATTCAATTGCTATTCCGGGCCCGAACTCGAGTGGCTGGTTCATTCGTGGATCGGCAATCGCAAGAGCAGCCTGCTCGACATGAATCTGACGGCTTTTCTGGGCCCCCAGACGACGGTGCCTCATCTTCGTATTATCTTCGGTACGTTCCCGCGTATCTATTTCAGCGCGGATTATTTGCCGCGCCGGAATCTGTGGACGGATGCCGACCACCTGGAAAAATACTACGCCGAAGTCAACGACGATTTTCTTGAGCTGCGCTCCGACAAACGATTCGACTGGTTCGTCAGTCAGGCGCCCTACATCCGGGTCGCGGAATCCCCCATTGCTGTCAGCATATCCACCGACTACGGCGATGACATCATAGATCTGTTGCAGGCGTACACGGTGAAATTCATCAAACGTTGGCTGGGGTGGCTCGAATCACCGGAATTGGTACCGGAGAACCGGCAAGCGCAGCAACAACAATACGATCACGCGATTCGCGAGCTCGGCTACAGGCTGGATCCGATGAATCAGCACTTCGTGCCGGCGTTTGGCGCAGATGAGGTCGAGCGGATGGTGGATATCCGTATGGGTCGCGAG
>JBLYYV010000243.1:0-3782 GCA_048550095.1 Gammaproteobacteria bacterium | reverse complement strand
CGGGAGGTTCGCGCCCTCCCGGGCCGGCAAGATGCTACTCAGACCTCGGAAAGCGAAGGCCCCGCCAAGGGGGGGAGCGGGGCCTGATAGGGAGGAAATCGTTCGCTTTAATTGGAGGTTGTGCCTGAGCACGGGTAAGACTTTACGAGAAACGCGATTGCCGGGGCGTTGCCGCAACATTAAACCTCGTTAACTTCTCACCGCGCTCCGCGGACCAGCCCACCCTCGGAGCTAACGGATCGCCGGGAGCACCCGCTCGCCGAGCAGGCGAATGCCGTGTGCCTGGTGTTTTTTCAGCTCGATGCAAATATCGGTCACGCCGATCGCCTTGTACTCGAGCAGGTGCTCGATGATGCGATCGAGTTCGTCGATACCGCCGGCCAGCGTCAACTCGTCCACGCACATGTCCAGCAGCTCGTCCGGCAGGCCCTCGACCGAATCCTCATCCTTCGCTGCCATCGCATAGATCGCCGGAATATGCTGCATGATGACCGCGAACTCCTGCTCGGTCATGAACTCGCGCATCATGTACTCACGAAACAGCGCACGGAAACCGATCCAGCGCTTCGCTTCGTGACGCGCCTCGGCCGGATCGTCATATACATACCAGGCCATGAAATTGTTGAAACGGAAGCCGGCAGGATCACGCCCGATCTCGCGCATCCGGTCATGCACCGCATCGATCGCCCCTTTAGCGAGATTGACCGAAAGATCCGACATCAATATGCCGTCTGCCGCTTTCGCCGCCATACGCAACATCTGCGGACGGTTGGCGCCCGCATACAGGAACGGCGGCGGCGCCGTGACCCACTGCGGGTTGTAGTTCTCTATGCTGAACAATTCGCCTTCATAACTGAACGGGCGATCCGTTGTCATGCCCCTGACGATCTCGAGGCATTCGCGCACATACCGCACGCGCTTCTCGAACGGGATGCCGAGCGCCATAACGACCTCACCGCCGCCACCGATCAGCGTCTTGACCCGGCCATGCGCGAGTTCGTTCAACGTCAACAGGGCCATACCGATGCGAAACGGGTGCATCTCGTAAGCATTCAGGGCCATCGGCGCCACCGCTATGCTCTCTGATTTCGCCGCCAGTTCGGCCATGTTCGTGAACGGATCGCGGCCGTCGAGATAACTCGCATTCCAGACGGTCCCGATGCCGTAGCGTTCCGCCAGGAGCCCGAGTTCCGTGAGTTTCGGCTGTGGCAGGTGCGAATCCAGAACGATGTCGATATTCATGAGCAATCCCCTCCGACGGTCTGCACAAAGTACTAAAGATTTCGTGTCGGGGGCCGATTATTACAGCAGGGATCTACTGTCTGGACGATCATGGACTTCACGAAAGAAAAAGCCACCGCGCACAGCACTCCGGCACTGCAGAATGACAGCGACTCCGATCTGCCGATCATCGAAATCGATCGGGCCGCCGCGGACGCCAAGCTCGGCGGACTCGTCGACACGCTCAACAATGATCTGCGCACGGGCACCCTCGAGATTCCGGGGTTTCCGGACATCGCAATGCGCCTGAACCGGGCGCTCGGGGACGAAGATGCATCGGTGCGGGAGATCGTCCAGTTGATCAACTCCGAGCCGGGGCTCGTCAGCCGCCTGCTGAAGATCGCCAACTCTTCCGCCTTCACCAAGACGGGCAAGAATATCGCGGACCTGCAATCGGCGGTCAATCGGCTGGGCTTCAAATTCATCCTGAGCGCGGCCAACAGCTACTCGCTGAAACAGATGGAGCGCCAGGAAGCGCTAAAACCAATTAGACCCTGGCTGGCCGAGATCTGGCTCAACAGCAACGCCGTTGCCGCAATCAGCTTCGTCGTTGCCAAACGGATCGGCTTGATGGCGAATGAGGCCATGGTCGCAGGCCTGCTGCATCGACTCGGCAACCTGTACCTGCTCGTGCAGGCGCAGAAGCGCGGCGTGAACATGCAGGACGACGCGGCATGGGACGCCATCGTTGCCGAGTGGCACGCGACGATCGCCGCCGAAATTCTCGTTCAATGGGGCCTGCCCGCGTTCGTCGCCGAGGCCGTCGATGCGCAGGATGCGCTGATGACGGGCGATCACTCCGAATTGACGCCGTTCGCGACGCTGCTTGCCGCGGCGAAGCTCTACAACCGCGTTCGGAACCAGCAAACGGGCGACGAAGCACAGCGAGCCGCAGAAATACTCGCCCCCGTTGAATTGTGGGGCCGGTCTTTCCTGAGCGTCGTCGCCGAATCTACGGATGAGATCGAGGAAGTTCGCACGGCGATTTCCTGAGCCGCACCGACCTGCCGCTCACCAGACCTTGCCGCCGATCCACTGCCCGGCAGCAGGAATGAACGGCTCCAGCCGGACCTCCCCGTACAGACCACACTGAAAATAGGGATCTCCCTGCAGCAGGCGCCTGGCCTCTTCCTCGTCGTCCGTCGCGTAGACGAACAAACTGAAACTGAACTCTTCATTGCTCGCGCCGCCGGCGGGTCCGGCAACCAGCAAGTGATCCAGGATCGTCTCGATATAGGAGAAGTGCGCCTGAAGATTCGCCTCCCTGAGCTCGGCCGAATTGACTGACTCGGCGTCGCTGCAAATCGCAATAAAGGCCATTCGTTTCGTTCCGCTGCAACCAGGAACCGACAGACTACTACCGGTTGCGGCGTTGGGGAATATTGAGGACACTCCTGAGGCATGAGGGCCCGCTTGACAGCATTGATCTGGATCGCGCTCAGCGTTGCGACGCCGCTGCAGGCGGCGAAACCAAAGATAACCCTGGTGGTGCAGATCACGGTCGACCAGTTGCGGGGCGATTTCGTCGAACGCTTCGGTGATCGGTTCGGCAAGGGCGGGTTTCGCTATCTGCTCGACAACGGCGTGCACTACACCAATGCGCACTACACGCATGCGAACACCGAGACGGCGACCGGCCATGCCACGCTCGCGACGGGCGCGCCCCCCGCATACCACGGGATCGTCGCGAATGACTGGATCGACCAGGAAACCGGCGAAACGGTCTACAGCACATCCGACGACCGACATCATGTCCTCGGTGACGCGACGCGTTCGCGCCAAGGCGGCTCGCCGCGCAATCTGAAGGGTTCAACATTCAGCGACGAACTGGTCCTGAACAGCGCGGGCGAGTCGCGAGCCTTCAGCGTCTCCGTCAAGGACCGCAGTGCAATACTTGCTGGCGGTCACAGCGGCAAGGCCTTCTGGTTCTCGACGCGCCAGGGCACCTTCGTCACGAGCAGCTATTACTACAGCGAGTATCCGCAGTGGGTGCAAGACTGGCGCGCACTGCGTCTCGCCGATGAATACATGGGCCAGGACTGGGAACTCGTGCTCGATCCGGGCAGCTACGTCGCGCGCGACGCCGATGAACGCCCGTTCGAGTCCAGCCCGGCGGGGCTGGGTACGACGTTTCCGCATCGCCTCGACGCGGATACGCCGAATGATTTTTATCGAATGCTGCGACTCACGCCGATGGGCGACGAACTCACGCTGAAGTTCGTCAAGGCACTGATCGACGCCGAGGAAATCGGCAAACGCGAGGCCGTCGACTTCCTGCAGATCAGCTTCTCGTCGCCGGACTACGCCGGCCACTTCTATGGTCCGGCGAGCCTCGAGTACGAGGATGCGATGCTCCGACTCGACGGCGTACTCGAAGAGTTGTTCAGGCTCATCAACAAGAAGGTTGGGCTCTATCGAACGCTGATCGTCCTGTCAGCGGACCACGGCGGGCCCGAAGTGCCGGAGCATGCCGCCGAATTCGGTATCGCGGCCGATCGCTT
>JBLYYV010000242.1:0-19771 GCA_048550095.1 Gammaproteobacteria bacterium | reverse complement strand
GCAGTCGCGCACGATCGCCGGTTCGATAAGCGTGAACCGTCCCTCGCCCCGTAACGTCCAAACTAACGAATCGCTCGCCCGTCAGCGACGGCTCTCCGAAGTATCCCTGCGCGACCGCCGCACCGGCGACGAACAACTCGCCCGGCGATCCGTTGTCGACCGGCTCGCCTGCCTCGTCGAGCAACAGGAACTCTGCGTGACGCAACACGCGCCCGATCGTGCGCAGGTATTCATCGGCCAGGCGATCCGGTCGATACTCGTGCAGTGTCAGTTGACCGCTGGTCTCCGTGATCGCGTAAGTATTGAAGAGCGCCGGTCCGTCCGCCGGATTACGCTGGTACCACGCTCGGACATCCTCGCCGACCGCGGCTTCACCGCTCAATACGATCGCGCGGAGCGCCGGCCCGAAGTCCGCGCGCGTTACGTCATCAGCCAGGAAGTTCTGACGAAAGGCCGACGGCGTCTGGCTGACGACCGTGACATGCTCATCGCGAACGAGGCGCGCAAATCCGCGTGGATCGTTGCGCAGTTCGGGCGGCACGACAATCAGGCGACCACCGTGAAGTAGCGCACCCCAGATCTCCCAGACCGAAAATCCAAACGCGCAGGTATGAAACAACGTCCAGACATCGTCGCTCGCGATATCGAGGCGGCCACCGATGTCGTCGAACAACGGCGCCAGATTGCCGTGCGACACCATGACGCCCTTCGGGCGACCCGTCGAACCCGACGTGAACATAACGTAGCACAGCTGGGCATCGCCCACGTCCAGACCGGGATCGTCCGTTCGCGCATGTTGCTCAAGTATGGACACGATGTTCGCGGCCGGATTCACCACTTGCGCCGCGCCCGCCTCGTCGGCAACGATCAGGGTCGGTGCGCATTGGGCAATGATCTGCTGCAGACGCCGCTCCGGCAGCAGCGGATCGAGCGGCACGTACGCGGCGCCCGACTTCATGATTCCGAGCATGCCAACGAGCGTGTCCGCTCCGGTCGCGACGCTCAGTCCGACGAGACGACCGGGCCCGGCACCGCGATCCGTGAGTGCATGCGCGAGTTGATTAGCGCGGGCATTCAGTTCTGCATATGAGAGCCGTCGCTCGCGATCGACGATCGCGATCGCGTCCGGACGCGATACCGCGAACGACTCTACGAAGGCGTGCAGCGGCCGCATCGCGTCAGACCCGGCACTCGATGCCGACGATCGGTGGATTGGTCAGGTATTCCTGCCAGTAGTCCCTGCCGTGCGCCTCGATACCGGCGTCATCGAGTCGCAGCGGTTGCCATGCGATCGACCGGAATCCCGCCGCGGACAGCGCGCGCTCGTAGGTCGCGCGCGAGAACCAGTGCGCATGAATCTGAAACATCTCGCGACCGGCAATCATCCAGTACGTGATCTCGGCGCCGTCACGCAGAGGCGACTGCGCTGTCTTGTTGAACCCGTACTGCTCGTAGCCTGCAAATCGTTCGGCCGGCTGCTCGGGGTTCTCGTTCAGCGTGACGAATCGCCCGCCTTGCGGAAGGCTGGCCGCGATGTTGCTGCACATGCGCCGGAGTGCGTTTTCGTCCGGTGCGTAGTGCAACAGGTAAGCAGCAACGACGATGTCGAACGAACCGAGATCGAACCGGTCAAGGACGGCGACGTCGGCGCACAGGTAGTCGACGCCCAGCGGTTGCGCGTTCTCCCGGGACCGGGCCAGTTCGATCATCTCGCTCGATATATCCACGCCAAGCACGCTTTTAGCGCCGGCGGCCTTCAGGCGTCGCGTATAGAATCCTTCACCGCACGCCAGGTCGAGCACACGCTGGTCGCGTACGTCGCCGACGAGTTCCATGAACGTGTACTCCTCGATGAAGCGCCGGACCGGGGAAGACTTCGATCGCCGATATTGCTCGGCAATGGCATCGTATTGGGCGTTCTCCATCGGCGGCGGCTCAGGCGCGGCGCAGACCGCGGGACCATTCGGCGAGCAATGCACGGGACTCGTGGCCGAGGCAATCGCCGCTGACGTCGATTCGAATGCCGCCCGCCGCGAGCGTCGCGTAATGAATCGTCAACTCTCTGCCGGTTACCGCATGCATGTCTTCCAGCGATGCGCCCCAGACGATCCGTTCAACGCCCGCATAATGGCAGGCCGACAGACACATCGGGCACGGCTCGACCGTGACGTACAACGCGCAACCTTCGAGCGACAGCGTTCGCAGGCTTTGGCAGGCCTGGCGAATGACGCGCATTTCCGCATGCGCCGTAACGTCCAGATCGCTGATGACGCCGTTGCTCAGCGTCGCGAGCGATTCATTGTCGCGAACGAGATTTGCGCCGACCGGGGGCTCACCGGCGAGCATGCCGCGACGCGCGGCGTCCAGCGCGGCCTGCATGTGACGGCGATCGTCGGCATCACCGTCGCCGAGAACTGACGCCTCAGTCATCCTCGCCACGGTAGATGCATCCCGACGTGCAGGTCTCGTTGATGACGACACGCGTCAGCTGCGGCAGGTCGGGCTTCAGTCGATCCCAGATCCACTTCGCAACGACCTCGCTGGTCGGGTTTTCGAGCCCGTCTATTTCGTTCAGGTAGTGATGATCGAGTTGCTCGTACAACGGCTTGAAAATCTTCTTGATCTCGCCGTAGTCCATGACCCAGCCCATCCGCTCGTCGAGCTCGCCGGCAACGTAGATCGTCCCCTTCCACGAATGTCCGTGCAGTCGGGCGCATTTGTGTCCTTCCGGCACATTGGGCAACCGGTGCGCGGCCTCGAACATGAACTCTTTATATATTTCCATTCAGTCCTCCATCCGTGGGCGCCTTCCCCGCAACCGCTGCCGGACACGGGTCCGGGCCGCGGAAATCTGCTTGGCGGATAGCTTTGACCGGCGTGGGTCGCCGGGGCAGGCACGGCGATTTTCTGCGACCGCCGTATTTGTGTTACAGGGGCGATATTCTGCACACTCCCGGCCTCCGCGGCCACTCGGCGGGCCCCGCCCGCGGCCTGCCGTGTTGGCCGTTCCCGATGAGCGGGATACCATTCGCGTTCTCATTCGAACACCCACGGGAAGATCATGGACACAGACAGTAAAATCGAGACGATCGCGATCATCGGCGGAACCGGCTCGCTCGGCACCGGGCTCGCGCGCCGCTGGGCCCGTGCCGGCTATAAAATCGTGATCGGATCGCGCACGGCCCCCAAGGCGGAAGCGGCCGCGTCCGACCTGCTCAAGATCGCCCCGGACGCCAACGTCAGCGGACATTCGAACCTGGACGCGGCCCAGGCGGCGGATATCGTTGTGCTGACCGTGCCTTTCGCACATCAGCAGCCGACACTCGAAGACATCGGCCCCGGCCTGGCCGGGAAGATCCTGATCGACACGACGGTGCCACTCGTGCCGCCGAAGGTCGCGCGCGTCCAGCTACCCGAGGAACACTCAGCGGCCGTGCGCACACAGGCAATCGTCGGCGAACAGGTGCTCGTCGTTTCGGCATTCCACAACGTCGCGGCCGACCTGATGGATTCCGATGAAGACATGGATTGCGACGTGCTGGTTGCCGGCGACAAACTGGCTGCGCGCGAAATCGTGATCGGACTTGCGGAACAGGCCGGCTTCACGGCCTGGCATGCCGGCCCGCTCGCCAATTCCGCCGCCATGGAGGCCATGACGTCCGTCCTGATTTTCATTAACAAGCGCTACCCGGGCAGCCACGCCGGCATTCGTATGACCGGCATCGCCGCAGAGTAGCGCGCTCCGGCGCCCGCTCAGCATGACCTCGAATTCTCTTTCGTTTCGCGCCGTGCCCGGCGTACCGGAGGTGCAGCCGGGCGCCGACCTGGCGCGATTGCTGATCGACAGCATCGATGCCGCTGGCCTGGCGCCGCAGGATGGCGACGTTCTCGCCGTCGCGCAGAAAATCGTATCGAAGGCCGAGAATCGACAGGTCGACCTCAAGGACGTCGACCCTTCTCCGCAGGCGCTGTCGCTGGCCTATGCCGGCGGCAAGGATCCGCGACTCGCCGAACTGATCCTGCGTGAGAGCAATCGGGTCGTGCGTGACACACCGACCGTCATCATCGTCGAGCATCGCAGCGGCATCACGCTGGCGAACGCAGGCATCGACCGCTCCAACGTCATCGGCGACGACGACACCGTGTTATTGCTCCCTAAGGACGCCGACGCCTCGGCGGACAAACTGAAGCAACGACTCGACGAACACTACGGCATATCGATCGGCGTGCTGATCACCGACAGCGTCGGTCGGCCGTGGCGACTGGGTACCACCGGGATCGCGATCGGCTGTGCCGGCATCGAGGCAATGAACGACATGCGCGGCGACCGCGACCGCTTCGGTCGCGTGTTGCAGGTTGCTGAAGTGGCGACCGCGGACTGCCTCGCTGGCGCAGCCGGACTCATTATGGGCGAAGGCGCCGAGGGCGTCCCCGTCGTCGTCATACGCGGCTGCGGTGCCGGCAATTCCCGACAGACCGCGCGCGATATCCTGCGGCCCGCGGACGAAGACCTGTTTACATGAATCCTGACAACCGCTACGCGGTACTCACGGGCGGTATCGGTGGAGCGAAGCTCGCGCTCGGGCTCAGTCGCATCGTGCCGGCGGATCGCCTGACGGCTATCGTCAACACGGGAGACGATTTCGAACATTTCGGGCTGCCGATCTCGCCGGACGTCGACACGCTGATGTACACGCTCGCCGGCGAAGTGGACGACACGACCGGATGGGGACGCAGGGAGGAAACCTGGCACTGCATGGACGCGCTCGAGGCGCTCGGCGGAGAAACCTGGTTTCGACTCGGCGACCGGGATATTGCGACGCACGCGCGGCGCCGACAGTTACTCCACGAGGGTCAGCGCCTGACGGAAGCCACGGCAGAGCTGTGCCGACGATTTGGCGTCGCACAGCGTGTGCTGCCGATGTCCGATGACGCGGTGCCGACGCGGGTGATCACGGATGCAGGGAGCATGGATTTCCAGCACTACTTCGTGCGCGACCGCGCGGAGCCGCGCGTTCGGCATGTCGAGTATCACGGCGCTGAACGCGCCCGGCCCAGCCCGGAAATACTCGGTGCGTTGCGGGAACCGGGCCTCGCCGGCATCGTCATCGCGCCGTCGAATCCCTGGCTGAGCATCGACCCGATCCTCGCGATTCCGGCGATGCGCGCCGCGATTCGCGACGCCGGGGTGCCGGTCGTCGCGGTATCACCGATCGTCGGTGCCACGGCGATCAAAGGTCCAACCGCGAAGATCATGGGCGAACTCGGATTGGAGGTATCTGCGGGCAGCGTCGCCGCGCACTACGGGGAACTGCTGGACGGCTTCATCATCGACGACACCGACCGCGACGCGGCGGACGATATACGGGCGGGCGGCCTGGTCGTCGAAACAAGCCAGACGGTCATGCAATCACTCGACGACCGAATACGTGTGGCCGAGTCCGTACTCGAGTTGATTGAGTCGATTTCCCGGAATCGAGAAACGGCCTAGCGCAGCGCGGGAACGACGTCGGCGGCGAGCGTTTCGAGCTGCTCGACGAAGTCCCAGAGTGGATTCAGCACGATCATGCCGGCGCCGGCCGCGAGCACCTCGGCAAGACCATCGACGACCTGCTGCGGCGTTCCCCAGACACAGGTGTCGGCGACGTAATCCGGATTCGCTTCGACCTGCCACGGATAGCGACGCGTAAAAAACTCGTCGAGGCGCCGCTTGGCCCGCGCGGTGTCGGAGTCGACGGCCAGGTAGACGCGTTTCGATATCGGCAACGTTGCGGGGTCGCGCCCTTCTTCCGCCATGAACTCGCGCAACATCCGCACGTGTTCCGCGAAGTCAGCGGTCGTCGTCGGACCCGCCCCCATGAAACCGTCGGCGACACGCACGGCGCGCCGCAACGCCCTGGGGTGCTGCCCGCCGAACCACAGGGGCGGATGCGGTTTTTGCACGGGCTTCGGCTCCATGGCCGCACCCTGCATTCGGTAAAAGCGCCCGTCGTGTTTAACCGTGGGCTCGGTCCACAGGCGCTTCATGACATCGACACCCTCGTTGAACCGCGCGAGCGCCTCGCCCGCCGACGTACCGAAAATCCCGAAGTATCGATCGCCCGCAAACACCGGACCGAGACCGACGCCGAGTATCACCCGGCCGTCGGACATATGATCGATGGAGCCAACGCACTTCGCCAGTTGGGGCGCATTCCGAATCGGCAGGACGATCACGGAGACACCGAGCTTGATCCGCTCGGTTACGGCGGCTGCATACGACAGCAGGCTCATCGCCTCGAGCAGCGGCGTATCGCCGGCGACCTGATCCTGCACCCAGGCGCTGTGAAAGCCGAGCTCTTCGGCGCGTCGCAATGTCGTTCGCACGAGCTCCATATCGGCGCGGCCGTCGAGGAAAACCTGCGGCACCGGTACGCCAAACTCGGGGCTCATCGACATTCGATCAGAGTAATTCTTCGGCCAGCAGGCGAAGCGCTTCGATGGACGTCGTGCCGGCGATCAAAGTACCGACATGGCCGCGTTTACCGGCCTCTTTCCATGCGCCGAGGCGTGCGCGTATTCGATCGGCCGGACCGACCAGCGCGCAGTCGTCGACGAGCGCGTCGGGCACGGCCCGCGCCGCCTCGACTTTTTGCCCGGACAGGTACAGGTCCTGCACCTGGGCCGCTGCGTCGGCGTAACCCATGCGACTCGCATAGTCGTTGTAGAAATTCTTGCCGCGGGGGCCCATTCCGCCGATATACAGCGCCATGTGCTGCTTGACCTGCGCCCGGCAAGCATCGACGTCGTCGCCGAGCACGACATTGACGAACGGTGCGACGTCGAAGTCGGCCAGCGTTTTGTCCGTCTCGGCGGCCCCGAACCCTTCTTCGAGGTACGGTTCGAGCAGGTCGAAACGCTCGGGATTCATCCAGATCGGAAAGACGCCATCGGCGACTTCGGCGCTGCAACGCAAACCGTTCGGCGTGATCGAAGCGGTGTAGATCTTCATGGACGGGTCGCCGTGCAGGATACTCTTCAGCGGCCGACCCAGTCCCGTCGCCCCCTCTCCCGTATAGGGAATCTGGTAGTGATACCCCTCATGTTCCAGCGGTGCGGCGCGCTCGATGATTTTGCGAATAATCGAGATATATTCGCGCGTGCGCGTCAGCGGCCTGCCATAGGGGACCCCGTACCAGCCCTCGACGACACCGGGGCCCGAAGGCCCGAGGCCGAGCATGAACCGCCCGCCCGACATCGCACTGAGCGTCATGGCCGTCATCGCCGCCATGGTCGGCAGACGCGCCGGCATCTGCATGATTGCGGTACCGACCTTGATTCGCGAGGTCCTGGCCAGGATCCATGCCGCCGGCGTGACGGCGTCCGAGCCGTATGCTTCGGATGTCCAGACGGAATCGAGCCCGAGGTTCTCGGCCTCGAGTATCAGTTCCATGGGGAGTTCGACCTGCGCCGGCGAGTAGCCAGCCATGAAGCCGAGTTTCATCATTGTTGTCGCCTGTCGTTGTATTGCGCCGCTGCCTCAATAGTCGGGCGGCGATCGACGGGCGTCAACAGTCGGGGAGGAATTCCTCGGAAGAATGGTCCGGGTCGTCGTCTGCCGTTTCGTCCATCGGATTAACGAAGGACCCGGTCGCGGCATGCAGCTTGGTTGTCAGATCCTCGCGCTCGGCAGCCAGCCGATCGACCTCGTCTTTCATCGCGGTGGAGCCGGCATGCAGGACGCTGAGTTCCGTTTCGGCTTCCTTGGCCTTCGCCTCGGCGCGGATCTTCGCCTCGGCACGCGTGGTCAGTTCGCGGCGCAATTCGCGCACCTTGGCGGCCTCGTCACGAATCGCCTGTTGCGCGGAGGTGAGTGTCTCTTCACGCTCTACGACTTCGGCCTCGAGCCTCTCGTGCTCTTCCTTCAGCGCATTGAAATCGACGCAGGTCGACTCGAACTGCTCGGCCATCTCGTCGGCCTTCTTCTGCGCGACGCGCAGGCTCGCCTCGAGCGAACGAATCTGATGATGCTCGTTGGGCGTTTCGAACGCTGCATCGCGTTTTCTGAACACGCCAACTAATCTCGCCAGGATCCAACCGACGATAAATGCGACCGCCCCGATGGCCAGGGGCATACCCAACTCGTTTGACATAACAACCGCCAACACGCCTTATGACAGACGCTAATTTAGTGAGTCCGCGCCCGATGATCGTTGCGCCAGTTCTCAGTACTTATATAGGGATAAAAGACCGTTCCGGTTGGAAGCGGCAGAAGATTGCGCTAAAACCCAAATAACTACGAAACCTCGAGGATTCCCACATGCATGCTCACAGAGTCACGAGACGCGGTTTCTGCCTGAGCCTCGCCGGCGGAGCCACGCTGGCCTTGCCGCAGCCGGGCCGCGCGCGGATTCCCCGAACCCTGGACCTGAACGACAAGCACGACGCATTGACGGCGATGATCAAGATGCGCGGCAGCCTCGTGGCGGAAGACGTGCCGTATTGGTACTACGGGACGATCTATGGCGTGTTGCCCGGCAAGACGCCGGTCCCGCTGGTCGATTTCGAGGGCTCCGAAATCGACTATTACGAGCGTCAGCCCGACGGCACCTACCGTGCATACGCGGCGACCGCGAGTTTCTTCAGGGACACCCAGACGAAGAAACTGATCGACGTTTTTGACAACCCGATTACCGGCCGGCGCAACGAGGTCCGACCCAATACGATCTCCGTCGATGCGCACTACATCTATTCGGCGAACGGATTCAGGCGCTCGGACGACCCGCGGCCGCTCGACGACGATGGCAGCATTGTCGATCTGCTCGAATGGCGCGAATCCGGCGACGATGTCTGGCTCACGATGCGCCGCCCCTACCCGCCCGGGCTGCCGATGGCCGAACACCAGCTGCAGCGGGGATCGCTGACGGAGTTGCACGATCCTTCCACGACCAAGGTCCATACGACGGCGGCGCCGACCTACATATCTCCGTGGCTCGGGTGGATGGACATGCGAGAAACTGCCGGCCATACCGTCTGGGCAGGTCCCGCCAAGAAGCTAGACCGCGTCGAGGAATACCCGCATGAACTATTGAATTTAATGGAAAAAAATTTCCCGGAGAAGCTGACCGCCAAACCGCCCGGCTGATCTATTTCGGTAACGCGTAGGCCAGCACGTAGTCGTCGATCCCATGCGCGTAATACCAGCTGTGCCCGCCGGCCGCGATGACGACGAACTGGCGGCCATCGATCTCATAGGTCATCGGCGTGGCCATCGCCGATGTCGGCAACATCTCCTGCCAGAGCTCCTCGCCGGTATCGATATCGAATGCGCGGAAACGCGAATCGGCCGTCGCGCCGATGAAGACCACCCCACCGGCCGTAATGATGGGTCCGCCCGCTGACGGCACACCCCATTTGAGCGGCGGCAACAATGGCACGGGAAGCGGTATCACTTTGTCGAGAACGCCAAACGGGATGTCCCAGCGAATCTCGCCGCGCGCCATGTCCACCGCTACCAGCTTGTTCCATGGCGGCGAGGAGCACGGCGTCATCGACGGCGAGAACAACGGACCATGCTCGACCGCGTAATCGGTATCGCCGATGTAACCCGGCCCCTGCATCGGTGCGCCCGCGTGGGGCTTGGCTGCCAGCTCCGGATCCACCTGGTCTTTCGGAATCAAACGCACGAAATACGGAATCTGCGACACGGGGGTGATCAGCAGGTTGCGCTGCGGATCGAATGCACCGCCGCCCCAGTTCATGCCACCGCCAATCTGCGGATATAGCACACTGCCCTCAAACGAGGGCGGATTGAACATCGAACCATGCCGCATCGACTCGATCTTCTGGCGGCAGGCGTTGCGGTCGAACCAGGTGGCGCCCCAGGCGTCGTCGGGCGTGATGCCCTGGCGCACCAGCGGCGGGGGTTTCACGGTGAAGGGCTGCGTCGGGGACAGCTGCTCGCCGGGGATGCCATCGGTCGGCACCGGACGTTCCTCGATCGGGAGCAGCGGCTCGCCCGTCTCGCGATGGAATATGAACGCCATGCCGGTCTTGGACAACTGGATGACTGCCGGAATCGTTTCGCCATCGCGCCGGATATCGACGACGATCGGCTGCGACGGTACGTCTCGATCCCAGACGTCGTGGTGCACGATCTGGAAATGCCAGACGACCTCGCCGGTCGAGCCACGCAATGCGACGATGGAATTCGCGTAATGATTGTCGCCGGGGCGATGCAGGCCCCAGAAATTCGGCGCGGGACTTGCCGTCGGCACGAAGATCAGGTCGCGTTCTTCGTCCGCTGACAGCATGACCCAGACATTCGCTCCGCCGACGTTTTGCGGCGTCGCTTCGAGACCCTCGGACGCGACGCGGACCAGCGGGTCGAACGTCCAGCGCAGCTTCCCGCTGCGCGCGTCAAACCCGCGCACGGCACCGTTGATCGAGCTCGCGCTCTTGAACTTGTTCGACGTCGTCGTCACGACGACGGTATCCCGCACGAGCCCGGCCGGCGACAGCAGCTGCGTGCCGACGACCGTTGCCGCCGGCACGGCGGCCTCGATCAGCGGGCGCACGTCGACGACGCCGCCGGTGCCGAAATCAGGGCACAACTCACCGTCGCGCGCATCGATGGCCAGCAATCTCATGTCGGGCAGCGGCAGAAAGAGCCTCGTCGCGCAACGCGCGTCCGCTGCCGCCTGCGGATCGCGCCATTGGGACAGCCCGCGGCACTTGAAACGTCCGGCATACGGGGTCTTGTCGAACTCTGGCTCGAAGGTCCAGCGTTCTTCACCGGTCGCGGGATCCAGCGCGATGACCTTCGTAAACGGCGTGCAGACGATCAGGTGGCCGCCCGCTTCCTCCGGCAACAGAATCGGCGTCGCCTGAAAATCGATGAAGGACTTGAGGTTCGGATTCTCGTCGACGGCTCCCGTTCGGTAGGTCCAGGTGAGCTCGAGGTCAGCAACGTTGTCGCGATTGATCTCGCTCAGAGAGGAGAAGCGGCTGCCGCCGATGTCGCCGCCATAGTGCATCCAGCCCTGCGCCGCCGCGTCCGTCACGCAGATCGATGTCAGGATCAGTGGAACAGCAGCCGAAAACAATCGACTGATACGAAAAAGCTTTTTGGTCATCGGCGCCTCTCGTTCGGGTTATCGGAAACATCCGGAGGGAATCGCTCCGTGATCATCATCAACGGCGAGCCACCCTTGATCACGCGGTAGGTGCGGCTTACCAGCGCCTCATCCGCATGTGCCATCAGCGGCGCCGGCAGGTGCGCTAATCGCTGGCGTCCGTACCACAGGCACTCGCGACGCATTTCGGCCGCGCTATCCAGCAGGATCCTGCCGAGTCCGAAATTGTCGGCATCGAGACCGGCTTCCATTCGACCGGTCAGACGGTCGAGCATGATAGTCGATTGCGCGTACGTATAGACGCGTTGCGACGCTCGTCCGACGAGGACCACTTCCCGCCTGACGATTCGCTCACCGGCATTCGCCTCGAGCCAGACATCGGCGCCGCCCAGGTCATCGACGGATTGCGAAATACGCTGGACGTCAACCGGCTCTAGAAAATAGGCCTCGAGAATCTTGGTCACAGTTCCGTCGATCACGAGCAGCGCTCGCATCAGCGGAGTCAGGCTCGCCGGATCGACGTCAGACCACGCATCCGGTCGGCGCGCCTGGGCGACGAATCGCCCCGCGGTCGGGTCAAACACGGTTGCTGAAGATTCGGCGAATTGCGCGGTCATGGCCCAAGTGTTTGTCCCGTCGCAGTCGATGTCAATCAACGCAACATTGCCGAACGAGTTTACCGCTGTATCCGAGCTATATCCGACCAATGGACGAGGCCGCGAATTCCCGCCCGCAGGCCCCGCGCGAACGGGGCCGCTTGCGTGCCTCGGTTGACCCCGAACCCAGCGCCCGTATACTTCGGATTCAATGCAGATGCCTGCCGATCCGGGTCCGGGAAGCCCACGGTCGACAAAGATAAGCAAAACGAGCACGGGCCGAAGGCATCCCGCGTTTCCACCTGAAGCGACTGGACGTGAGGTCCCGAGCTACCGGATGGCACGTGGCACTGCACCCGGGGGAACAAGAAGGAGACTCTTCGATGAAACGATTGACCATTGCGGCTGCGTTGTGTCTGGCCGCGTTTGCAGCTCAGGCTCAGGACGAGGCTGCTAACGAGACCAGGTTCCGCGTGGGGGCGGCAGCGGTCTTCGCGGACTACAAAGGTGATCCGAGCTTTCCCATCGAAGACTCAGGACTCGGGGTCGACTTCTATGCGCAGGCAAATCTCAGCCGGTCTTTCGCGGTCGAATTGGGCTACTTCAACAGCGGCGGTTTCGAACAGGATCTCGAGCCGGGTAGCAGCGAAGGCCCCGTAGAGATTCGCTTCGGCGGCTTCGACGTGGCGGCGCTGTGGTATCTGCCGCTGTTCCGGGATTCGGACACGGACATCGACCTGTTCCTGAAAGCCGGTCTTTATGACTTCGACATCGATATCACCGTCGTCGAAGGTAACTCGAAAGTGCCCGGATCGCTGGGCCACAGCACCGGCGTCCTGCTCGGCGGCGGTTTCGTGCTGAACGTCAGCGAAAACGTCGGCGTGCGCGCGGTCTTCGACTGGTATGACGTCGACAATGCCGAATTGTGGGCTCTGGGCCTCGGCCTCGAGTACCAGTTCTGACGCGCTAGCTTTCTGACCTGATCCGGGGGCCGACCAGCGGCTCCCGGCTCGGCTCCATCCCGCCACAGGCCCCGGCATCATGCCGGCGCCCCGCTGCTGCCGGCGGAATCTGAAGTTCTCCAGCATCCACTGCGACGCCCATCGGCGTCCGGTCGCGATATGCGACCCCGTTCCTTAAGTAAAGCGGCCGATCGGCCGAAATCCTCTCTGAGAACCGGACCGTGTCCGGTCATTCGGCCGCCATCATCCCAATGGCGGCCGTTATTCCCGTGTTGCGACGCGGCTTCGCGACGACGGCCCGGCACGCGAGTGGAATTCAGATGGGAATTGGACGAGTCATGATCGGAACCAACAAGGCGCCACACCTAACCAAGCGATGCGGGGCGCTGCTGCTGGCGGTGCTGCTGTCCGCTTGCGGCCCGACCCGCGAATTCGAGCGCTCGCCGGAGCACCTCGACGCCCCGTCGGCCGAACCGGAAGCGATTCCGGAACTCGTCGAACAGGCGCCGGTGCTAACACCGCCGGAGATCCGCCCACCCGAGGAAAACTATACGGTCGTCGTCACCGACGTGCCGGTCCGCGAGCTGCTGTTCGCGCTGTCGCGCGATGCATTGCTGAACGTCGACGTGCACGGCGACGTCGAGGGTAACGTGACGATCAACGCGGTCGAACAGACACTCCCGCAGATTCTCGAGCGCATCTCGAAACAGGTACGCCTGCGTTACACGATCGATGGATCCACGTTATCAGTTATGCCGGATCTGCCGTTCTGGCGAACTTACCGACTCGACTATGTGAACATCGATCGCGAATCGTCCGGCGAAGTCACGGTATCGACGAAGATGTCGACAACCGGCGGCGGCATCTCTTACCAAACCGAGGGTACCGGCGGCGGTGGCGACGACGACACGGGTAACCAGTCAAAAACCGTCGTCAAGAGCGGCACGAACAACAACTTCTGGGAGCTGATCACGCAGAATGTCCGACAGCTCGTGGCCTCGGACCGCTCCCCCGGCCAAGGTGAGACCAACCCGGACGACACCGTCGTCGCCAATGCGATGAACGGCATCATCAGTGTCTACGCAAACCAATACCAGCAGAAACAGATCCAGCTGTTTCTCGACTACGTTTCGGCCAATGCACGACGCCAGGTGCTGATCGAAGCGACGATCGTCGAGGTCGAACTGAACGACAACTACCAGGCCGGCGTCGACTGGGCACGCGTCGCCGAGAACGGCGGGCAAGGCGACGGACTCTCGCTGGTGTCTCAACTGATCGGCAACAATCTCAGCACACCGCCGGTCTTCGCGATGAACTATCAGAATACCAGCAGCGACGGCAGCGGCATCACCGCGACCGTGAAACTGCTGGAGCAGTTCGGCGACGCGACCGTTCTGTCGAGTCCACGGATCATGGCACTGAACAATCAGACTGCGATGCTGAAGGTCGTCGACGAAGTCGTGTACTTCAGCCTCGAGCAGGAAATCCGCGAGGCCGCGTTCGACCGTCCCGAAAGAACACTGATCACGAGTGAGATTCATACGGTACCGGTCGGCTTCGTCATGACCGTCACCCCGCAAATCAACGAAAACGACAACGTGAGCCTGAACGTCCGGCCAACGATTACGCGAATCGTTGACTTCGCCGTCGATCCGGCGCCGCGACTGGCCGGAGCGGACTTCGACAACCTGGTGCCGGAAATACATGTCAGCGAGATCGAGTCACTGCTGGAAGTCGCCAATGGGCAGACGGTGATGATCGGCGGCCTGATGCAGGACCGGACGATCAACAAGCAGGACGGCATTCCGGGCCTGTCAGCGATCCCCGGGATCGGCAAGTTGTTTACCTACCGCAACGATGAAATCGGCAAGTCGGAACTCGTCATTTTTCTCCGGCCGACCGTCATCAAAGGTGCCGGCGCGAACAACGGCAGGAGCGCGGTCACGCAGTTCAATTCCGGCGGCAGACCGCCCGGTATGGGTTCCCGAACATATTCTCCGAGCGGCGACAGCCAGGGCGGAGGATCCAGCGATCACTTGGCCGCCGCGCGAAAAATGGTCGAGGAGGAAAACGTTCGATGAGCCTGCTGATCGACGTCCTGACGAAGTCCGATCAAGCGAACAGAGACGCCACCCAGGAACCGCCGGAGACCGCTCAGTCTGAATCCGATCACGACGATACACAGACCGAAGCTCCGTCGGATCAGGAGCCGGACCTGTCGCTTGCGCCGGACGAACTGGCGTCCGGGCAGCCATCGCCGGACGATGTCGCGACGCACAGCGCAGGGACTGGCGGCGATGTTCGCGCAGACGACCCGGCAACTGAAAACCCAGCATCGGACGATCCAGCTCCGGACCACCCGCCCGGTCTCGAAGCTGACGTACACGGCAGTGACTACGGCGACGGCACTCTCGTGCTCCCAGCGTCGCAACGACGGGCGAAGCTACCTTCAATGCTGGCGTCGAAACAGATACATATTGGCGCAATCGTCGTGGTCGCGACGCTCGGAGCCGGCCTGTTTCTCGCCGACGCCTGGTTCGGCTATGGCGATCTGACGCCGATCGAGGACGCAACCGTCGCGGACGTCGCAACCACCGAAGATGCATCTGCCGCAGCGCCGGCGCAGGCGCGCGGACCCGCCGAGATTGGACCGCCGCTCGACGCTGCACCCGCGCCGGAGCCGGTCGAACCCATCATCATGCATGTCGCGGAGTTCGACACGCCGGTGACGCCAATCGATCCCGGTTTTGCGCCGGATCGAATAGAAACCGAACCACCGCGGGAAGAAGCCGACCGCAGCGACGCGCGTATCGTCGTCCAGAAGAGCAACCGCAACGACCCGATCTTCAGGCACATGCGTCGAGCCTACGACGCGTTTCGCTCGGGCGACTACACCGCCGCCATCGACTCGTATCGAGCGGCGCTGGCGCTCGACCCGCTGAACCATGATGCACTGCTCGGGCTCGCCGCGCTGGCGCTGCGCACGGGAGACGCGGAACAGGCGCGCATTCACTACCAGGCCACGCTCGAACTCGATCCGCAGAACAGCATCGCGATCGCCGGACTGGTCGCTCTCCAGGAGGGCGGTAGTCCGATCGATCGCGAGAGTTACCTGAAGAACATGCTGTACGATCGCCCGACGGCGGCCCACTTGTACTTCAGCCTCGGACTCCAATATGCGAGTCAGGCCCGCTGGTCCGACGCACAGCAGGCGTTCTTCGACGCGTTCAGCAACGATTCTTCGAACGCCGACTATGCATTCAATCTCGCCGTCAGCCTGGACAGGCTCGGGCAAGCCCGGTCTGCGGCCGACTATTACCGGCGCTCACTGGATCTCGCGAGCGGCAACCACGTCATTGACATGCAAGCGGCGCGCGCGCGACTGGAGGCGCTGCAATCGGCAGGCGGAGGTGGCGCCCGATGAGCACCGCGCCAAATACCGAACACGCGCACGAGCCGGCGCGCGAACGCCGGGCGCCACGCAAGCAACTCGGCGAATTGCTCGTCGAGAAAGGCCTGATCAACCGGGATCAACTGCGCGTCGCACTGACGGAACAAAAGCTGCGCAACGACCGGCTCGGTCACATCCTGGTCCGACTCGGACTAATCAGTGAGGCGCTACTGCGCGACGTACTCGCCGAGATGCTGCGAGTCGAGAGCATCGACCTGTCGAAGGTGGTGCCGGACGGCGCCGCCATCTCGATGCTTCCTGAAGAACTCGCGCGCCACTACACACTGCTGCCGATCTCGTTCGACGCCGACCAAAAACGCCTGACGGTGGCGATGGCCGATACCTTCGACGTCGTCGCACTCGACCAGGCGACATCCCTGCTGGGCGGCGACATCGAGGTCACGCCGCTGCTCGCCAGCGATGCGGAAATCCAGGAAGCGATCGACCTGTACTACGAACAGCAGTACACGCTGGAAGCGATCATCCAGGAACTCGACGCGCCGGAGGCGGCACTGTCCGACCTGCAGGATGCGGCCAATGCCGACGTGAGCCAGCCGATGGTCCGGCTCGTGGACGCCTTGCTGTCGGATGCCGTGAAGATGCGAGCATCGGATATACACCTCGAGCCCGAAGAAGGTTTCCTGCGCGTCCGCTATCGAATCGACGGCGTGCTGCGCCAGATGTGGACGCTGCACCTCAAGTTCTGGCCTGCGATGGTCGTGCGATTGAAAGTCATGTCAAACATGAATATCGCAGAGACGCGCGCACCGCAGGACGGCCATATCTCGCTGATCATCGCGGGACGTACGATCGACTTTCGTGTCTCGGCGCAGCCGACGATCCATGGCGAAAATTTCGTATTGCGCGTACTCGATCGACAGGCTGGCATTGTGCCGCTGGACGACCTGGGCTTGTCCGACGACAACCTGATGCTGTTGAAGATGCTGATGGCGCGCCCGGAGGGCGTGATTCTGGTAACGGGCCCGACCGGCAGCGGCAAGACGACGACCTTGTACTCGATGCTGAACTACCGTAACGAGGAGTCGGTCAACATCATGACGCTCGAGGATCCGGTCGAGTACCCGTTTCCGATGATTCGGCAGACCTCGATTGCCGATGCCATCAAACTCGACTTCGCCAACGGCATTCGCTCACTGATGCGACAGGACCCGGACATCATCCTCGTCGGCGAGATTCGCGACGAGGAAACGGCGGAGATGGCGTTTCGCGCGGCGATGACGGGCCACCAGGTGTACTCGACGTTGCACACGAACTCTGCGCTCGGCGCGCTACCGCGGCTCAGCGACATCGGACTGCGGCCTGGAATCCTGGCCGGCAATATCATCGGCGTAGTGGCGCAGCGCCTCGTCCGGCGCCTGTGCGATCACTGTAAAGAGGAATACACGCCGAGCGATCTTGAACGTCGATTAATGAGCCTGGACGATGAGCACGTGCGCATTTTCCGCGCGGTCGGTTGTGACCGCTGCCACGATCAGGGCTATTCCGGTCGTCTCGCGATCCTGGAGATCCTGCGCTTCAACCAGGACATGGATGCAGCAATCGCGAAAGGACTGTCGCTCGGCGAACTCCGCGAGATCGCTCTGGCCAGCAACTTCGTTCCGCTGTCACGCGACGGCGTGCGTCGCATTCTCGGCGGCGACACGAGTCTCGACGAAGTCGCGCGCGTCATCGACCTGACCGAATACGTCGTCTGAGGCGGGACGCGGTATGGCGAATTACCAATACAAGGCGATGAATGAAGAAGGCAGGCTCGTGCGTGGCGAACTGATCGCCAAGAACGAGTGGGACCTCGACGCGCGGCTGTCCGAGCTGGATCTGGAACTCGTCACGTGCAAGCCAAATCGCGAGTCGGCGATGATCGGTCGGCGCAAGACGAGCCGTAAGGAACTGATCAACTTCTGCTTCCACCTCGAGCAATCGCATCGAGCCGGACTGCCGATACTGGAGTCGCTGCGCGACCTGCGGGACAGCACCGACGACGTCCGTTTCCGCGGCATCCTGGCATCGCTGACCTCGGCGATCGAGGGCGGCAGCAACCTGTCCAGCGCGTTGCGAGAGTTCCCGCAGACGTTCGACGAGGTATTCGTTGCCCTGATCGAGGCGGGCGAAAACTCCGGCGAACTCGACACGGTCCTGCAGCAAATGGTCGAGACGCTGAAATGGCAGGACGAAATCACATCGCAGACTAAAAAGCTGTTGATGTACCCGTCGTTCGTCGGTGCCGTCGTGCTCGCGGTCATGGGCTTTCTGATGATCTATGTCGTGCCACAGATGACGGACTTCCTGGAGACGATGGAGAAAGACATGCCGTTCTATACGGTCATGCTGATCGCCACATCGAACTTCATCGCAAACTACTGGTACATCGTGCTCGGCGTTCCGGTCGCCGGGTTCATTGCACTCAAGACACTGCAGAAAACGAATGCGCGATTCGCCTGGTGGCTGGACTACCTGAAGCTGCACGTCTGGGTATTTGGCGACATCCTGAAGAAGATCATCATGAGTCGCTTCGCGACCTACTTCACGATCATGTATGCATCGGGAATCACGGTGCTCGATTCACTCGAATCCGCGCGCAAGCTGTCAGGCAACCGCGTGGTAGGTGACGCCATCGAGAAAGTCGCTGCACGGGTCAGCGAAGGCAGCAGCCTCAGCGAGAGCGTCCGGCGCAGCGGTCTCTTCCCGCAACTCGTCGTGCGCATGATCAAGATGGGCGAGGACGTCGGCCAGCTCGACAAGTCGCTGCTCAACGTGACGTATTTCTATAACCGCGAGGTCGAAGAAGCCGTCGACCGCATGCAACGGATGATCGAGCCGATCATGACCGTAATTCTTGGCCTGCTACTCGGCTGGGTCATGATGTCCGTACTGAGCCCGATCTACGACACGATCGCCGAGATGGGGCTCTAGCCATGCGCGTCACGCGAGTCCTGCATCTGACTGACACGACCCTGACGTCCTACGTCTGGGATGGCGAGACGTTTATCCCCGATATCGCATTCGAGCAGAGCGACGCCGGTCGCTCCGGATTCCGCGCCTACCTGCAGCGGGAGCCGGACAAGGTGACGGCATTGCTGGTGGCGGTCGCGGAAGAAGAACACCGTATCGAATCGATCCCGCATGTACGCCAGTCGGAAAAACGCGCCATCGCGAAGCGCCGACTTGCAAAAGCATTTCGCCGCACGGAATACCGCAGCTTCCAGTTGCAGGGCGAAGATCCGCGTCACGAGCATCACGACCGGCTCCTGCTCAGTGCGTTGACACGGCCGGCGATCATCTCGCCATGGCTCGATATTCTCGACGACTGCCGGGTGCCGGTCACGGGCGTCTACTCGACCACAGTCGTCAGCAAGCAATTGCTGGCCCGGCTTGGAATCGGCAGCTCTAAGACCCTGCTGATCACGCATTACTGCGACGGGCGCGTCCGGCATACGTTTTTCGGCAACATGAACATCAACGGGACGCGATTGTTGCCCAAGCCACCGACGACGGCGCTCAAAAATGTGCAGGGGATCGCCCGACGCCTGGAGGAGAGCCTCCGTTACTTCGATCCGTCCTTTATTCCGAAACCCGGTTCCGAGGTCGACGCCATTATCGTGGCCGATCGGCCCATCACCGCGACCCTCG
>JBLYYV010000241.1:0-3271 GCA_048550095.1 Gammaproteobacteria bacterium | reverse complement strand
TCGTCCCAGAGCCCAGTGTGCAGGTGCATGTCGACCACCGCGAGGCGTTCGCCATTGACCAGGACGCCGGGTTCGGGATCATCGCCGCCGCAGGCGGCAAGCAGAGAAACGGCGGCCATGACGCCCGCCAGTCGAATCGCGTAGTTCATCGAATCCCCCCGTCACATTTGCTGCGAATTGACGTTTTTTTTTGAATAGCGCTCTATTTGTATGCAGGCGCTGGGCCGGTGTCAATGCGGTTTCTACTAAGCCGCATCACGGCTGGCGGGCTAGATTCGCGGGTCCGGCCCCCCGCCGGTCAGTGTGTGGCAGCTGGCGCACAGTGACAGGAACTTGCCGAGCTGCTCGCTCCGCAGCGGGCCCGCGCTGGTTTGGGCGCCCAACTCGCCGAGAGCTCGCGCCTGCGCCAGCAGCGTTTCCACCCGGGCGGCATCGGTCGGGTCATCGGTGAGCTGCGCCGGATCGATTTGCACTTCGGCCAGCATGTCTGTCGCCGATTGCCACGCGTCGTTTGACGGGATGATCATACTTTCCCACATTCGATTGGCGGCCCACAGGTGGCGATGCATCTCGGTCGTGACATCATGAAGGTCCTGAGCCGGTCGCTGGCCGGCGCTGAATTCGGGTTTGGCCCCGTAAGTGCGGTGACACTCGCCGCAGGTCCGGGCAATCTCGCTGACCGCGACGGCTACGCTCTCGAGGTCCCTGGACGAGGCCGCGACGGCGGCATACTGGCGCATCTCCTCGACGTACGGCGACCATGCGTCCGGCATTCCCGGTGGTTCGTCGTGTTCCGACAGCCAGACGGAATGTTCGCGAGTCGCGTCGAGATTGCCGGCGATGACCTCGGTCTTGATCGCTTCGACGTGCACGAGATGCCCGTGCATGTGTTCGGCGAACGTTTCGGCCGGCTGTTCCTTGCCGCTGTCGTTCTCGCTGCCGTTGCTGGGCGAGTTACACGCCGTGATGAGGAGTGCGGCGGCGAGTGGAACAATGACCTGACGATAAATAATTCTCATGATCGTTTCCTTGCCAAAGTTACGGCGACTGGACGCCGAGATACACGGGCTCGACTGCGCGCTCTGGTCGTGGGCCGGTCACGAAATCGATGACCTTGTCGGCGAGAAACTGGCCGACCGCGGGGTTGTCGTTCGGGGGCGTCCACAGCGTCCATGTGCCTCGATACTGATCCTGGACCGGCTCGTCCGGGTTCGGGGGGCCCTTGTCCTGGTCGTAACCCAGGTGCCCGTATTCCGACACGTCGTACCCTAACGACGGATCCAGATCCTTCCGCACCTTGTCGATCGGCGTCTGACGCGGCGGCGGGTACGGGCGCTTCGCATCGTCGCCGCAACCGCCCATCGTCAGGCAGCAGGCGACGCGCTCGCCGGACCCGTCCGCGGCCTCGCATTCCGTGTCCACCCACATGCCCCAGAATTCGGCGAACGGGTGCCCCACATCAGGATATGTATCGAAGTCGAGTGTGTCGAAATACAGCCAGTTCTTGAAGCCGATCTCCTTGGCAATCTGGTTAGGCACTTCCACCATACTCAATACGGAGTCGACCATGATCTGCGGAAATGCGACGACGATCTGCTTGACGCCGTTGTTCTTGAGTTCTTCCAGGGCCTCCCAGTAGCGGTAACCCATGTCGCCGTCGGGGAACAGGTTTCTCTTCTCATACAGGCGGGCGTCGCCCAGGTTCTCGCCCCGCATCTCGCGCGTCCGTTCGAATCGAGAGGTCGTTCTCGGTCCGAGTTCGACATACGGGTTCGGCGTTTTCATACCGAACCAGCCACCGAGGATGTTCCTGGTCTGCAGTTCCGGATGGCGTTCAAGCAGCATACTCTTGATGTTTCGGTTCAGCACCACGGTGTCGTCGATCTTCGGGTCGAAGAACTGGTTATTCAGTCGCGTGGCGTGATTGACCAGCACGATGCCCGTGTCGGCCATCGACACGCCGGGCGAAAAATGTTTCTCGATCCCCTCGATGTGGAATGCCGCCAGTCGCGGATCGGAAGACACCGGGTTCGGTCGACCTTCCAGCGGCACGCTGCGGTCTTTCTCGAAGTCGCCGAGCGACAACGTCCACCCGGCCGGTTCCTCCGGGTACGATTCGGTCATCAGGTCGGTGGGATCGTTGACCCACCAGATTTTGATGTCGTCACCCGTTTCCCGGTTGTGGCGCGCGACGACCTGGCGCGCCAGGTTGACGACGTCCCAGCTCTTGAAGAAGCGCACGCCGGACGTCGTCAGGTCGATGAACACGATCTCTTCGACGCCGGCCTTGATCAGCCGCTCGGCGGTGCCGTCGACGTTATAACGTTCCGGCGTACAGCCTTCCCAGCGATCCCTGCCGATGAGCTCGTCCATTCCTTCTCCGCAGTAGGTCAGCGGACTGCCGCCCTCGACGCCAGGGTGGTAGAGGTTGCGTGGGTAGATGTGATGCGATGGATCCGCTGCGAGCCAGCTCGCGTAGTCGACGACGAAGTCGACCCCCAACTCGTCCTCACGCGCTTCCAGCGCCTCGGCCAGGTGCTCATAGCGCAGCTGGGTCAGATCGTTGGCCGGATCCGCGGAGCCGACGCGCACATATTCGAACGCATACTTGCGCAGCTCTTTGGGCGCGTTACCGAAGCGCAACATTGACGGCCAGACTTTGGGATTCCAGATTACACCCTGATATACCCTGCTGTTCGGATCGTAGGAGAAGATCTGCATCGTCGAGTCCCAGCTCGACTGGGGGCCGGTTTCGCTCGAGCCGCCGTGAAAAACAAAAACGACGCCGATCTTTTTCGGCTCGGGGTCCGCGCCGCAGCCGACCAGCAGGCTCGCCGTCATCAAGAAAATGAGAGTCGCTATGGCATGGGCTGGACCTGGTTTCACTGTTGCGGAACTCCTTTCGACGGGGACTATGCGGAGCGGAAATTCTATCTCGAAGACCTGCTCGGTGCAGAGCGCGGGGTCTCGCGGACGCCGCGGTCGAAGACAATGATTGCGGAGGGTTCGCCTGGCGGCCGTTTTCGATGCCGGATGGGCGGTTCGCCGGATCCCCGGCGCTGCATGCGCCGTCGACTTATCTATTGCTACAGCGTCATGGCGGTGTACAGAACGACCCCGGTCAGGCTGACGGCGAGGCCTACGACATACACCAGGAACAGCAAGCAGAATTTGAAGAAAGTCGCTGTGTAACCCTGGCGGTACACTATTTTCATCGCGATCAGCAGGTAGAGCTGCAGCCATAAGCTTGCCGGGATCGCCACGGCTCGCC
>JBLYYV010000240.1:0-4560 GCA_048550095.1 Gammaproteobacteria bacterium | reverse complement strand
CCGTCGAGTCGCGGCATCATGATGTCTACGAAGATCACGTCGGGATGATGGTCGGCAATCTTGGCGAGCGCGTCGAACCCGTCGACGGCCGTATAGACGGTGCAACCCTCCTTGGTCAGCAGGGTTTCCGCGGTTCGACGGATAGTCTTGCTATCGTCGATGACAAGGATCTTGAGACCGCCGAGACTGGGGGCGGAATCAGCGACCAACGGCGCCTCTGTCATTTCTGCCATTTGCTCCCTTCTAACATAATGCCTGTAAGGACCCCACGCGCGCTCCGCCAGCATATCTCGATTGATTTCCGGCCCCGGGATTTCCCTGGGAATTGGCGCCACGCATGCAAATTGTCACCCCACGCTGACATCGCACAACAACCCACGACGTGCGGTTAGGATAATACCCGCCTAAAGGTGATATTTCAGCACGTCTGGGACAGAATTGAGACGTGGTTACGCCGGAGACCGGAATGAGCAAACTGCGCCTCGGGATCGTCATGGACCCGATCAGAAAGATAACGCCGGCCAAGGACAGCTCGCTGGCGATGCTGCTCGAGGCACAGACACGCGGCCACGAAGCCTGGTACTTCGAGCAGGCGGACTTGCGCCTCTACGATGGCGTCGCGCTCGGCACGGCAAGGCCATTGAATGTTTCGGACGACAGCGCCGCCTGGTTCGAGCTCGGGGACGCTGTCGATATGCGACTCGCGGACCTCGACGTGATCCTGATGCGAAAGGATCCGCCGTTCGACACGGAATACATCTATACGACCTATATCCTGGAACGCGCGGAACTGGCGGGCGTGCTCGTCATCAACCGGCCGCAGAGCCTGCGGGACATGAACGAGAAGGTCTATACCGCCTGGTTCCCCGAGTACTGTCCCGAGACGGTCATTACGCGCTCCATCCCGCAGATGAGGTCGTTTCTGCAGGCGCATGGACGGATCGTCGTCAAGCCGCTATACGGCATGGGCGGGCGGTCTATCTTCGTGGTCGACGCAAGCGACAACAACGCCAATGTGATTTTCGAGACGCTGACGGACTATGAAACCCAGTTCGCCATGGCGCAGCAATTCGTCCCGGAGATCTCCGCCGGGGATAAACGCATCCTGCTGGTCGGTGGCAAACCGGCGCCATTCTCACTCGCCCGCGTGCCATCGGCGGACGACTATCGCGGCAACCTGGTCGCCGGCGCGCAACCCGAAGTCCGCGAGCTATCTTCCCGCGACCGGGAAATCGCCGAGAACGTCGGCGCGACGCTGATGGAACGCGGCGTGTTGTTCGCCGGCCTCGATGTCATCGGCGATTACCTCACCGAGATCAATGTCACCAGCCCGACGGGCATCCGCGAACTGAAGAAACTTGCCGATATCGACGTCGCGAAGGACCTGCTTGAGCTGATCGAGTCGACGGTCAGCGCCAGCAAAGCCGCCGCCTGAACCCCGGCGTGCGTCCGATCACAACGACGCTTCTGCTCGCGGCCGCGCTGCTCATCGGCTGCGCGGGCGACGAGACGGAATTCCGGCAGTCTTTCCCCGCGCTCGGCACACTCGTCACCATCGAGATTCGCGGCGCCGACCGGCGCCAGGCAGACGCGGCGCTGGCCGCGCTGCAAGTGGACATGGAGCGCGTCGGCCACGAATGGTATGCGTGGGGATCCGGAGAACTCGGGCATCTGAACACGCTGCTCGCGCAGGGTAAAAGCGCGCGCGTGTCGCCGGAACTCGCGACGCTGATTCAGCGCGCCCTCGAGCTGAGTGAAGCCAGCGACGGCTTCTTCGATCCGACCGTCGGATTACTCGTGGAAAAATGGGGTTTCCATGATGCCAATGCGCCGCCGGGCGCGCCGCCGGACGAGGCCTGGCTCGCGGGTTGGCGCGCGACTGGCGAGATGCGCGGGCGTATCCGGATTGTCGATCAGATTGTCGCCACGCCGAGCGCCGTTAAGCTCGCGCTTGGCGGCATCGCCAAGGGGTCGACGCTGGCACGCGCGATCAGGATCCTGCGCGATCATGGCATCGAGAACGCCCTCGTGGACGCAGGCGGAGACCTGCAAATCATCGGCATGAAAGAAGGGCGTGGCTGGCGGATCGGCATTCGCGATCCCCGCTCGCGCGGCGTCGTCGGCATCGTCGAATTGAAATCCGGTGAAGCGATCCTGAGTTCGGGCGACTACGAGCGCTTCGTGGAACGGGATGGCAGGCGCGCGCATCATTTGCTTGATCCCCACACGGGCCTCCCCGTCGAGCACACGATGGCCGTGACGGTGATTGATACGGACGCGGAACTGGCGGACGCGGCAGCGACGGCGCTGATGGCAGGCGGGCCGGACCGCTTCGAAGCCCTGACTGATCAATTGGGTGTTCGCGTCGCGCTGCTCATCACGAGCGACGGCAGCATCGTCTCGACGCCTGCGATGGCCGAGCGTTTGCAGTCGATTGAACATAATTCGACAATGGATTCCGCGGCCGCGAAAATGTGAACCGGGGCGGCCGCGCGGTGGCTCCACGCGTATAATGACGGCTGATTAGCGTTCGATCGCGAGAATTGCCCTCACGGGCAGCAACAATGCGTAAAGACCGGCAGCAAGCCAAGCCCAGAATCGCCGACCCGCGGCTACTCATCCCGTGGTCCGAAGCCGCATCCCGCGACCGCCTGTCATCGACGCTGTTTCTGGCGGGCCTGCTCCACGCCGTGATCCTGCTGGGCGTCACGTTTACGGGAGCGGATGCGCCGACCGAACAGGCCAGCACCTCCTTCGACGTCGTTCTGATCACCGACACCAATGACCTCGCGACGCCCACGGATTCGGACATGCTCGCGCAACAGAACATGACAGGCGCGGGCAATACGGATGAGGCGATGCAGCTCAAAACGGCACTGAGCCAGTCGCTGCAGGCTACCGAACTGGGACCCGAGACCGTGGGCGTCGATACGCCACAAACCGTCGATACCGCGAACCGCGACGATCGGCCGACGATCGTTGCGCACTCGATCGACGCCGCAATCGCCACGCCCGATGACACCGTCGACGAAGAACTCCAGCCGGAGCAGCAACAGACCGCGTTCGTCGGCACGTCGAGCGCCGTTGAGATCATCAACAAGCCCGACGCCGAGACGCTGATCACAGACAACGAGCGCCGCGAACTCGTGATCAGCGCCAATACCCGCGAGGCTCGAATAGCGGCCTATCTGAGCAAATGGAAGAACCAGATCGAACGCGTGGGTACGCTGAACTACCCGAACGTTGCGCGGAGCCAGGGCCTCACCCGCTTCCCGACCCTGGAGGTCGCGATAAATTCCAGCGGCGAGCTGCGCGAGGTTGTCGTGCGCAGCTCTTCCGGCATTCGCAGCCTGGACCAGGCCGCCATGAATATCGTCAATCTCTCCGCGCCATTCGACCCATTCCCCGAGTTCCTGCGCAATGAGTACGATGTACTTCGATTCGCATACGAGTGGCGTTTCTCCGACGGCGTGATTTCGAGCACGTACAATTCGTCTAACCGGATGCAAGGAAGTGCGCGGTAATGGAAGACCTTACCTGCCTGACCGGACAACTGCTGATTGCCATGCCGGCAATGCTCGACCCGAATTTCCGCCAGACCGTGACCTATATCTGCGAGCACAGCGAAGAAGGCGCGCTCGGGCTCGTCATCAACCGGCCGCTGGATATCGATCTGGGCACGATTTTCGAGCAGTTGTCGATGGAGCCCGCCGACCCGGTCCTGGCCAGCCGGCCGATTATGAGCGGCGGACCCGTGCAGACGGAACGCGGTTTCGTAATCCACGAGTCGGGCGACGATTGGGAAACGTCGGCGGACATCAAGGACTCCATTCGGGTCACGACTTCGCAGGACATCCTGACTTCGATGGCATCAGGCAAGGGACCGTCGCGATCGATGGTCGCGCTGGGGTATGCGGGCTGGGGCGCCGGCCAGCTGGAGTGGGAGCTCAGCGAGAACTCATGGCTCAGCGTGCCGGCAAATTCGACCATCCTGTTCGATACACCCTTCGACCAACGCTGGAACGAGGCCGCGGCGCTGCTCGGCGTCGATCTCGCCACGCTCAGCATGGATGCGGGACACGCCTGATCTGCGGGCGCGCATCGCCGCCGGTACAATCCGGATATCGCTACACGGAAAGACAACGAGGCAACGGCCCTCGCCTTCGACTTCGGCAAGAGCCGTATCGGTGTCGCTTTCGCCAACCGCGTCAGCGGCTCGTCGACCGCGCTGACCACGCTCATGACCCGCGACCACGAGCAGCTCCAAAGATCTCTGCGCGCCCTGTTCGAGGAGTGGGAGCCAGACGCGATCGTCATCGGCGTACCCTATAATATGGATGGCAGCGATTCGCCCATGACGGTTGCCGCAATCGACTTCGCGAACAGCCTGGCGGAACGATTCGCGCGCCCCGTCCATCAGGTCGATGAACGCCTGACCTCGGCGGAAGCGAATACGATTCTGCGCACGCAGCGCGAATCCGGCGAGCGCCGCAGAAAAGTGCGTGCCGGCGACGTCGACAGTGTCGCCGCGCAACTCATCGGCGAGAGCTGGATACGGGG
>JBLYYV010000239.1:0-3718 GCA_048550095.1 Gammaproteobacteria bacterium | reverse complement strand
GAATGGAACTCGATCGAACTCGAGTACGACCCGTTCAAGTACGGTTCGTTTGCCGTCAATGCCGGCGATGTCGTTTATCGACTGACTCAACGCATCCGCGCCGGGACGGAACGCGCCCGGGACAATGGCACGTTGGACGAGATGGCGCCGATACTGGCGTTTCAGTCGGTCGTCGACGCGACCGTGTCGACACCGGCACTGATCGATGGCCTGCTCGCGAACCTGCCTCCGCGCGGCGACGAACTCGTGATATTCGATATCGACCGGACCGAAGGTGTCGACGCCTTCCTGTCGCGGGACCCGGCGCAGGATATACAGACGGCGATGGCCGACGGTAACCTGGCGTTCAGTATCAGCGCGATCACGAATGCAAACCCGGGGACCGACGAAGTGGTCGTCAGACACCAGCATGCGGGCAGCAAGCTGAAGACGACCTCGCCGCTGGACGCGGCATGGCCGCCCGACATCGTCTCGCTGTCGCACGTCGCGCTGCCGTTTCCGCCGGATGACGCGCTGTACGGCGCGACGCCGCCGGAAGACGATCGACTCTACCTCGGCGACCTGTCGATTCGCGGCGAACGCAACCTGCTGCTGCTGCCCGCCGCGGCGCAACTCAGGCAGCGCTGGAACCCGTTCTACGACTATCTCGAGCGGCGGACGCTCGAGTTCATGAATATCGACTGACTAGGTCAGTCCAATCGGGGGCACTCCGACAAGGAGTGCCCCCGAACAAATAGGATCGGACTGACGCGGAACCGTGTGTCAGAACGCGCCAAGGACATAAACTGCCGGCCCGAAATACTCAAACTCGAAGCTACCGTTCAGATCGGAGCCTTTGCCCTTGATATCGGTATTGAAATAGCGCAAGCCTGCGCCAAACCCGACGTTGTTCCATGGCATCCAGATGAAGTCCGCGTCCAGCTCGACAATCGAGCCGTCGATGTCGTCGAGTTCCAGAGCGAAACCGATAATCTGCAACCTGGCGGTTACCGACGGCGTGATCCCATAGACGAAGGACCCGCCGAAGTGAGGCAATGGCGCGGTAACGTCTTCTGACTCGACTTGCGGCGTCGAGACCGATGGGCAATTCGGGGGCACCTGGGGTGCGACGCAGACGGTACCCGTCGCCGACACCGACGTCGACAGGTCGGCGATGTGCAGGCCCGCCTTCAGTTGGACGTCCATTCGATCATTGCTGACGAGCGAAAATCCATACGTCAGCCGTGCCAGCGTTGTGTCGAACGTCGTGTCGACCGTGGCGCTGCCCTCGAGGATCAGGTCCCCGATCTCGACCGGATCGGTTGTAATCGTTGTCGACCCGTCACGATTCAGGTCGACGAACTCGAACTCGAGGTGATTACGGCGCGATATCCGCCAGCGGGCGCCGCCCCACAAGACCGACTTGCTGTCCTCCAGCCCGAACACATTTTCAAAATCGATCTCGGGATTGTCGGGCAGAACGTCGCCGTCAATGGCGATCTTGCTCTCGACATCCGGGAAGAACCCGCCAAGGTAGACGTGGAAGCGCTTGCTAAACGGCTTGAACTGGGTGTCCTGCCATTCGGCGGCGGCGCCTGCCGGGCCGGCGACCAGTAGCAGACTCATAAGCGATACGACGGACAATATCAATCGAGCATTCATGTTCCGATTCCTCATATACAGGTATGCCACGCTGACCGCTTGGATTACGCGACGTTGCTATTCCACCTCAGGCAATTACCATGCGCAATAGGTATTTGATCCAATGTTGTGTGTTCGCAACATTTGGAACCGTTCGCCACTACTGGGACATCGTAACGTGATTGATCGCCGCTTAGCCTGGATCGTCATAACCCTCGTCGTCGGCGGCTGCGCCGCTTACACGACCGCGCAGTTCGACAAGCGCTACGGCAACCCCGCGCCACGCGATCGCGTCGTAGCCTCGGTGCCCGCTGGGGACATCGATTATTGGGACGACGTGAAACCGGTCATGGAGCAGCGCTGCATCGTCTGCCATGCCTGCTACGACGCCCCGTGCCAGCTGAAGATGAGTTCCATCGAAGGCATCGAGCGCGGCGCGTCGCCTGAGGTCGTCTATAAACAGTCGCGCCTGAAGATGGCGCAACCGACGCGGCTGTTCGAGGACGCCCAGACGGTGCCGGAATGGCGGGAACTCGGCTTTCACCCGGTCCTGAACGAATACGCCGATACGCCCGAGGCCAATCGCGAAGCCAGCGTCATGCGCCGGATCCTGACGCTGAAGCAGGAAAACCCGCTGCCGGAAGGCAAGCGCCTGCCGGAAGCTTTCGATCTCGAGCTCAATCGCGACGAGTTTTGCGCAAAACCCGACACGTTCGACGAATATGCCAGCAAGAATCCGCTCTGGGGCATGCCCTACGGGCTGCCGGGCCTGGATGCCCGACGCCAGACGACGTTGCTCCAATGGCTGGAAGAAGGCGCCAGATACACTGCGCGGCCGCCGCTGCCGAACGCGTTTGTCGACGAGATCCGGGCCTGGGAGACGTTCCTGAACGGCGACTCGCTGAAGGCGCAGCTGGCGGCCCGCTACATCTATGAGCACCTGTTCCTGGCCCACCTGTACTTTCCGGACCTGGACAACCGACGGTTCTTCAAGATCGTTCGCTCCGCGACGCCGCCGGGCCAGCCGGTCGAACTGATCGCGACGCGCCGGCCTTATAACGACCCGGGCGTCGAGCGCGTCTATTACCGCATCGCGCCGGAACTGGGCACGATCGTCGCCAAGACCCACATGCCCTATGCCCTGCATGACGCGCGCATGAAAACGTGGCGCGAGCTGTTCGTCGATGCGGATTATGACGTGACCGAGTTACCGTCATACGCGGAGGAAATCGCGTCGAACCCGTTCAGGGTATTCGACGATATGCCGGTCCACTCGCGGTATCGCTTCATGCTCGACGAAGCGCAGAACACGATCATGTCCTTCATCAAGGGGCCGGTCTGCCGCGGACAGGTCGCACTGAACGTCATCAACGATCACTTCTGGGTGTTCTTCCTGGATCCCGACTACGTAAAACTCGAGGTCATCGAAGACTTCCTGTCGCAGCAACAGGAAAACATGGAGATGCCGGCGAGCACCGAGAGCATCTACAACCCGATCAGTCACTGGCGTCGCTACTCGGCACAGCAGAAAGCTTTGCTGGCCGCGGCGGACCAGTATCTGACGGAACACTACAGCGAGCCGGTGGATATTTCGCTGGACCTCGTCTGGGACGGCGACGGCACGAACGGCAATGCCGCGCTGACCGTGTTCCGACATTTCGACAGCGCCACGGTCGAGAAGGGCCTGATCGGCCAGCCGCCGAAGACCGCCTGGGTCATCGGCTACACGCTGCTGGAACGCATTCATTATCTCCTGGTCGCCGGCTACGACGTCTTCGGCAACGTCGGCCATCAGCTGCTCAGCCGTATCTATATGGACTTCCTGCGCATGGAGGGCGAGTTGCAATTCCTGCTGCTGTTGCCGCAGGAGGCCCGCGACCGTGAACGCGCTTACTGGTACCGGGAGGCTGACGACGAGGTCAACGAATACATGGTGCTGCCGAGTTTCGAGAGCAGCATGACGCCGCAAATCGATTATAAAACCGATGATCCAAAGGCAGAGCTCTATGCGATGCTGCAGGAAAGGCTCCAGCCCGTGTTGCCGAACACGCACGACTACGCGTCGATCTTCGATCCGAATCTTGCGGAAGACCTCGCT
>JBLYYV010000238.1:0-5403 GCA_048550095.1 Gammaproteobacteria bacterium | reverse complement strand
TCGCGGATTGACGGGATTGAGAAGGGGTCAGAGTAAAAACCATCAGCATTGAGTCTTATCCAAGCTCTATCGGAACGGTTTTTACTCTGACCCCTGCCAAACGCGCTGCTTCAGGCGCATGACGTCGCCGCGCGCGATGTATAGCAGATCGGCGATCTTGGCGATCATATAGTCTTCGTACTTGTCCAGGTCGAAATCGACGAGCGCGATCTTCCAGAGCATCTCGATAACGGATTCCTTTTCCGCGTAACTCATCTCCGCATGCAGAACGCGCGTGAACTCGTGTAACGACACAGCCTCTTCCACCGCGACGTGCGCGCGTTCCACCAGTGCCGAGGCCTCATCGCCGTCGACGTCGAATGCCGCACACAGCTCGTCACGTATCTTGACCATTTCCGCTTCACTCAGATTGTGGTCCGCGCGGGCGATTTCAACGAGCAGCACGGCCGTTGCGTGCTTGATGCGCTGCTCGACGCACTCATCCTCAGGGAGATCGTCGGATTGACCCAGGAATTTGAGCAGCTTATCGATCATTCGTCGCTCCAATGAGTATTGAAATAGTCGACCACGGTCTTGCGCAGCAGCGTCAACCGTCCGTGGAAGAAATGGTCGACGTCCGGTAGCAGGGCCAGTTCGGGGCCGGGAGCGAGGTTGTTGAACCACTCCACGACCTCGTCGCATTCCACGACCTCGTCGGCATCGCCCTGCACGATGAGCCATGGACAATCGGGCTGGCGCCCGCCCAGTATGCCGGCGAGGCGCGATACGGCTGGTGCGATCGTGACCAGGTGCGACGGATCACTGTCCAGCGCCGCCCGACACGCCACCATGCCGCCGAAGGAGAAGCCCAGCAGTATGAGGCGCGCGTCCGGGTATCGATGCCGCATCCACGCGGCGACGGCCAGCGCGTCCTGCGTCTCTCCGACCCCCTCCGCGTACTCGCCTTCACTCGCGCCCACGCCGCGGAAGTTAAAGCGGGCGACCGGCACGTGCAGATCGTTCATGGCGCGGGACAACGTATGCACGACCTTGTTGAGCATCGTGCCGTGATATTGCGGATGCGGGTGACAGATGACGGCGACGTACGGACGCAGATCGCTTTTCGGCGTTTCAATCAAAGCCTCGAGCTCGCCGGCCGGCCCGGTAATTGTCAGTGAATCCCTGATTGTCGCACCCGCTCCCACGGCCGGCTTTCCTCGTCGGTGGTGATCTCGAACCTCGGCGCATTCTAAACGTTTGCCCGCAGCCGGACATCCACGCCGATGTCATAATACCGGGCATGAACGAACTCAGCGCAATCGACTTTATCGATACAGAGACGCTCTACGGAGCGAAGAACTACCTGCCGCTTCCGGTGATTCTGACGCGTGGCGAGGGCTGTCACGTCTGGGACACCGAGGGTCGGCGCTATCTCGACATGATGAGCGCCTATTCTGCCGTCAGTCACGGTCACGCGCATCCGCGACTCGTCGCGGCCATGCATGACCAGGCCAGTCGACTGGCCGTCGTCTCGCGCGCGTTCTACTCGGACAGGCTGGCGCCGTTCCTGGAAACGGCCTGCCGACTTACGGGCATGGACAAGGCCCTGCCGATGAACGCCGGCGTCGAGGCGGTCGAGACGGCGATCAAAATCGCCCGCAAGTGGGCTTACGAGGTCAAGGGCGTCGCCGACGGCGAGGCGACGATCATCGCCTGCCGCGGCAATTTTCATGGCCGCACGACCACGGCCGTCTCGATGTCCTCGGAGCCTCAATACCGGCATCACTTTGGCCCGCTGACCCCCGGATTCGAGCTGATCGACTTCGCCGATGCGGCGGCGCTCGAGGCGGCGATCACACCCGATACCGCGGCCTTCTTCGTCGAACCGATCCAGGGAGAAGGTGGCATCATCGTCCCGCCGAACGGGTACCTCGCCGAGTGCGCGGACATTTGTCGCCGCAACAACGTACTGCTGATCTGCGACGAGATCCAGACCGGCCTCGGGCGCACCGGTAAACTGCTCGCCTGCCAACATGATGACGTCAGGCCCGACGGCCTGTTGCTCGGCAAGGCACTCGGCGGCGGCCTGTACCCCGTATCGATGCTACTGACGAGGCGCGATGTACTCGGCCTGTTGACGCCCGGCGATCATGGCAGCACGTTCGGCGGCAATCCCCTCGCCGCGGCGATCGGGCTCGAGGCGCTGAACGTACTGGTCGACGATGACCTGACCGCGAACAGCGCCGCGATGGGCGAACGACTCGTCAGCGGCCTGCGCGACATCGGCTCACCGTTGGTCACCGACATCCGCGGCCGCGGACTGCTGATCGGCGTCGACATCGACCCGCAGGTAGCGACCGCACGCGCCGTCTGCGAGCGCCTGATGGAACACGGCATCCTCACGAAGGAAACTCATGAGACCGTCGTGCGGATCGCACCACCGCTGATCATCGACGCGCAGACCGTCGACTGGGCAGTCGATCGCTTCCGCGACACCCTGAACGAACTGGCATAACCCGAAGATACAAACGGAGAATCAACGCATGCGCCTGACCTCGACATCCATCGAACACGAACAGCCGATTCCCGCGCGGTGCGCGTTCGGCATTCCTGCGACCAATGCGCCCATGCAGCTCGGTGAGAATCTCAGTCCGCAATTCGCGTGGTTCGACGTGCCGGCAGACGCAAAGTCGCTCGCGCTGTTGTGCATCGATGTCGACGTTCCGTCGGTCGGCGACGACGTCAACAAGGAAGGCGCGACCATCCCGCACGACCTGCCGCGCGTCGACTTCGGTCACTGGGGCCTGATCGACCTGCCCGCGGAAAGCGGCCGGCTGGACGAAGGCGAATGCTCACGCGGCGTCGTGGTGGGCGGCAAGCAAAACCCGCCGGGACCGCCCGGCACGCGCCAGGCACTGAACGACTACACAGGATTTCTCGCCGGCGATTCCGACATGGCCGGCGAGTATTTCGGCTACGACGGCCCATGCCCGCCGTGGAACGACGAACGCCTGCACCACTACCATTTCATCCTGTACGCGCTCGACGTGGAGCGTTGCGAGGTCAACGGCAACTTCAGCGTTGCGGACGTCGTCGCCGCGGTCGAGGGCCATGTGCTGGCGGAAGCGCGGATGGTCGGGACTTATACGTTGAATCCGGCGGTGGGTCGGTGACGGATTGCTTTGGGTGCGCGAGATCTGTCGATGACGAGCGGCCGGTCTACGGCGAGGGGTCAGATCTGAAGATCTGACCCCGGTGACAAACGTTACTCTACGTCCAAATCTAAAGAAGCGGAATTGATGCAGTAGCGCTGACCGGTCGGCTGCGGGCCGTCCGGGAAGACGTGACCGAGATGCGCGCCGCATTCGCCGCAAACGACTTCCTCTCGAACCATCCCGTGGCTCGTATCCGTCTCGACCCGGACGGAAGACGCATCGATCGGCTCCCAGAAACTCGGCCAGCCGGACCCGGAATCATATTTCGTTGTCGACTTGAACAGCGGAGTTCCGCAACAAACACATTCGTAGGTGCCGGCCTGCTTGGAGTCATGGTACTCGCCGGTGAAGGCCGGCTCCGTGCCTTTCTGCTGGGTAATATGAAACGCCTCCGGCGAAAGCCGGGCGCGCAATGCTTCGACCGAGGCGTCTTTCTTCTTACTCATGTCACACACTCCTGTGTCCATATCCATTTCTCCCGATTCTAGCGGGAATTGGTCTTTCAGAGGGATCGACAGCCGGCGGCCGGCCGCGTTCCCGCGCAATTGACCGCGACGCTGGTCATCCGGGCCGATAACGGGAATAATTTACGCACTACGGCCAGTTCAAACGATCCGTCGGAGATTATCAATGACGCTTAGTTGCCCTGCTGCTCGCTCGGTCCTGATTGCGACCGCATTCCTGGGACTGCTATCCGCGTGCGCGCCGGACGGCGGCGACGGGCAATCTGCAAGTCGCACCGATGGCGCTTCGATCTTTGAGACCAATTGCAGCGCGTGCCACGGCCAGATGGGCCGCGGCCCGTCGCTGGATGATATCCGCTCGTTGTCCCGTGACGGGCTCCGCTCCGCCATCCGCAATCATCCAACGGCCGGGCAAATCCCGCAGCGGCTGCCCGCCGCGGAACTGCAACGACTGATCGAGTTTCTCGAACAGGAGTAGATCAGCGGCGGCGCCGCATCGAAACCTACGCGCTCAGTTCGAGCAACAGCCGATTGAGACGAGCGGCGTAGGATCCCGGATCCTCCAGTTGCTGGCCCTCCGCCAGTTTCGCCTGGTCGAACAATACGCCGGCCAGGTCGCCGAAGCGCTGGTCGTCCGCCTCGCCCTCGAGTCTCGTGATCAGCGGGTGCTCGATGTTGATCTCGAATACCGGCTTGCTGTCGGGCACTTTCTGCCCCGACGCTTCCATGATGCGGCGCATCTGGGTGCCCATGTCGAACTCGCCGATGGCGAGACAGGCGGGTGACTCGGTCAGGCGATCGGTCACCCGAACATCCTCGACCTCGTCCTTGAGCTGTTCGCGCAGGCGGTCGAGAAAATCCTTGTGTTCGCCGTCGTCGGCTTCCTTGTCGTCGTCCTTCTCGTCTTTGTCCGCATCGCCCAGATCGAGTTCGCCACGGCGAACGTCGCGGAATTCCATGCCTTCGTGCTCGCGCAGCTGGCCAACGAGCCACTCGTCGATCGGATCGGACAGGAGCAGCACTTCGATACCGCGCTTGCGGAATACCTCGAGCTGCGGGCTCGAACTTGCGGCCCGGAACGTATCGGCCGTAATGAAGTAGATCTTGTCCTGACCTTCCTGTTTGCGCTCGATATAGTCGGCCAGCGACTGATTCTGCGTCTCCTCGCCAGTGTGCGTGGTCGCAAAACGCAGCAGCCCGGCAATCTTGTCCTTGTTGGTGAAATCCTCGGCAGGCCCTTCCTTGATGACGCGGCCGAATTCGTTCCAGAACGACTGGTACTGTTCCGGATTGTCCTTGGACAGTTTGGTCAGCATGTCGAGCACACGCTTGGTCAGTGCACTGCGAATCGCATCGACCGTCTCGTCCTGCTGCAACAACTCACGCGACACGTTCAGCGACAGGTCGTTCGAATCGACGACACCCCGCACGAAGCGCAGGTACAACGGCAGGAACTGGTCCGCGTCGTCCATGATGAACACGCGCTGCACGTAGAGCTTCAACCCGCGCGGCGATTCTCGATTCCACAGGTCGTAAGGCGGCTGCTTGGGCAGGTACAACAGGCTCGTATACTCGCGCTTGCCCTCGACCTTGTTGTGACTCCACTGCAGGGCATCCTGGAAATCATGCGAGATATGCCGGTAAAACTCCTGGTACTCCTCGTCGGTAATCTCCGTGCGCGGCCGCGTCCACAGGGCCTTAGCCGTATTGACCGTCTCGTCGCCGGGCGCTTCGGCCTCTTCGCC
>JBLYYV010000237.1:0-4045 GCA_048550095.1 Gammaproteobacteria bacterium | reverse complement strand
GGTCCAGCATTACGCCGGGCTCCGTCACACTGGCGATGGCCAGCCGCACGGTCGTGTCATCCACTTCGGGATCGAACAACGCGGTCAGGCGAACCCGACGCCACAGCGGGGTTGCTCCCGGCGCGGGCTCCAGGATCGGCTCGTCGGCCGCGTCCGCCAGCTCGATCGATACGGCGCCGAACGTCACCAATGCGACTTCCAGCGCTTCGGCGACGGCTTCATCAACTTCGATCTGCACCTTTAGCCAGGACATATTCGATTGGATGCCTGACGCCCAGCGGCGTCGCCGGTTACAGGCCCAGGCGTTTCTCAAGGTAGTGGATGTTCGTGCCGCCGGCGCGGAATGCGCCGTGCTGGCAGATCTCGAGATGCAGCGGGATATTCGTCTTGATACCGTCGACCACCATCTCGGACAGCGCGATGGTCATGCGCGAGATCGCCGAATCGCGTGTCTCACCGTAAGCGATGACCTTGCCGATCATCGAGTCGTAATACGGCGGCACCATATAGCCGCTGTACAGATGGCTGTCGACGCGAATGCCCGGGCCGCCGGGTGGGTGCCACAACTCGACGCGCCCCGGCGACGGGACAAAGGTCTTGGAATCTTCCGCATTGATTCGGCACTCGATCGCGTGGCCGCGCAGCGTGATGTCTTCCTGTTTGAACGCAAGCCGGCGTCCGGCGGCGACGAGCAGCTGCTGCTTGACCAGGTCGATACCGGTAATCAGTTCGGTGACCGGATGCTCGACCTGCACGCGCGTGTTCATCTCGATGAAATAAAACTCGCCGTCCTGGTACAGGAATTCGAACGTACCCGCATTCTGATAGCCGATGTCCTTGCATGCCTTGACGCAGCGTTCACCCAGGTCTGAGCGCTGCTGTGGCGTGATGCCGGGCGCGGGCGCTTCCTCGATGACCTTTTGATGGCGACGCTGCATCGAGCAGTCGCGCTCGAACAGATGCACGCAGTTGCCATGGTTGTCGGCGAGTACCTGGAATTCAATGTGTCGCGGATTGTCGAGAAACTTCTCCATATAAACGGTGTCATCGCCGAAGGCCGCCAGCGCTTCCGAGCGCGTCACGTTGATCGCGCTTGTCAGCGACGCCTCGTTGTGGACGACGCGCATGCCTCGGCCGCCGCCGCCGGCGGCGGCTTTGATGATGATCGGGTAGCCGATTTGCCGCGCCAGGCGCAGGTTTTCCTCGGGCTCGTCGCCGAGCGGGCCGTCGGACCCGGGCACGCACGGGACGCCGGCCGCTTTCATCGACTTGATCGCCTCGACTTTGTCACCCATCGTCCGGATCACGTGAGCCGGCGGCCCGATGAAGATGAAGCCGCTGTCCTGCACGCGCTCAGCGAAGTCAGCGTTCTCCGACAGGAAGCCATAACCCGGGTGAATGGCTCCGGCGTCCGTGACTTCGGCGGCGCTGATGATGGCCGGCATGTTCAGATAGCTGTCGGCCGATGCCGGCGGTCCGATACAGACGGTCTCGTCGGCAAGCAGAACATGTTTCTGACTCGCGTCGGCCGTTGAATGCACGGCGACGGTCTTGATACCGAGTTCGCGGCAGGCGCGCTGAATGCGTAGCGCAATTTCGCCGCGATTCGCGATTACGATTTTGTCGATCATTGAGTTTGCTTCAGCTGCGTCAATTGATGACGAATAGCACCTGGCCGAACTCGACCGGGTCGCCGTCCTGCACCTGGATGGCGGCGACTTGCCCGCCAACTTCCGCTTCGATCTGATTCATCATCTTCATCGCTTCGATGATGCACAGCGTGTCGCCGGGCGAGACCTCATCCCCGACTTTGACGAACGGCGCCGCGTCCGGCGACGGCGACGAGTAGAACGTGCCGACCATCGGCGCTTCGACGCGCGTGCCCGCGGGAGCATCGGCAGGTATCTCGGCAGCGGTGGCCGCGACGGGTGCTGATGCTGGTGCCGCGGCGATCGGGGCCGCCGCGTGTGGCGCTGCCGCGACCGGCGCGGCATAGACCGGGGCCCCGGTCGGCATGCGCGTGATGCGCACGGACTCCTCGCCCTCGGTGATTTCGAGTTCCGCGATGCCCGAAGACTCCAGGAGTTCGATAAGTTTTTTGACCTTGCGAATATCCATGACGGATTCCTCGATTGCTGTCAGTTCTTGCCGGATGAGGTTTGTTCGTGCGCCGCCAGCAGCGCGAGTTCATAGCCCTGCGGGCCCAAACCGATGATCGTGCCGACGGCGATGTCCGAGAAGTACGAATGCCGACGGAATTCTTCCCGCGCGTGCACGTTGCTGATGTGCACCTCTATAAAAGGAATCGCCACGGCCAGCAGGGCGTCGCGCAACGCCACGCTGGTATGCGTGAACGCGCCCGGGTTGAAGATAATGAAATCGACTTTGCCCACGGCCTGCTGGATATGGTCTACGAGTTCGGCTTCTGCATTGCTTTGCAGCGCCGTGAGCGTATGGCCCAACTGCTGTGCAGTGGTCGCCAGCCGTTGCTCGATGTCGGCCAGCGTGGTGCTGCCGTAGACCCCGGGCTCGCGCGTACCGAGCAGATTCAGGTTCGGGCCATTAAGTAAAACGATGTTCGGCATCGGCGGGGTTGCGTTTCGCGTAGATGCGCGCAAGTTTATACATTTTCGCCGCAAAATAAAGCTATTTGAAAGCAAAAGGGGCTTTGGCCGGTCAGGGCGCGAACGCCGGCAGGGCCGGCCCGAAGACCGGTCGTCAGTCGGCCAGCAGGCTGCGCGCTGCGTCGATCGACAGGCGTCCGGCTGAGGCGTCCAGCACGATCGTCAGGATCCGGTCCAGTTCCGCCGGCTCCAGTTCGCCCGAGTAGACGCCGAGAACCCGGCCGCCGGCGGCGGCGAACACCGTATAGGGCAGGCCGGCAAAGTCGGGTCCGAAGGCTTCCGCCGCCTGCATCGCGTCGGACTGGCCGATCAGGATCGGATAGGTCACGGCGGTCTTCTCGAGGTAGGGGTCAACATCTTCGCGGCGGTCGACCGCGATGCCGACGATCGTCAGACCATCGGGCTTGCGGTAATTCCAGGTGGTCTCGAGCAACGGCATCTCGCGCAGGCACGGCGCGCACCAGGTTGCCCAGAAGTTGATTACGAGCGGACCGTCCGACCATTCGGAAAGTGAGCGCATCTCACCGTTGCGGTCTTCGAGCCTGAAGTCGGGCAGGTGTTCGACGAGAACGGCGGCGTTCGACGCTGCCGGGGCAGCGGATGTCGCGGGCGTCGTTTGGTCGCCGTCCGTGAAAGCGAGGCGTCCCGCGTAGTAGCCGGAGAGGATGCAGATGCCGATGACGGCAGCGTAGCGAACCAGCCGCAGCGGATGCAGGTTCACTGGATATTGTCGCTGATGCGCGGTGCCGGGGCCCCGGCGAAGGCCGAGGCGATGTGGGATGAAAATTCGCCGGCCGGCATGAAGCCGACGACACGATAATTGGTTCGTTCGCTGCCGCTCGCATCGAAGAACATGATCGTCGGTGGCCCGAAGATGCCGAAATGTTGCAGCAGGGCCTGATCGAGTTCGTCGTTGGCCGTGACGTCCGCCTGCAGCAGCAGCGTGTTGCTCAGGTTGTCCTGCACGGCCGCGTCAGTGAATGTGTAGTGTTCCATCTCTTTGCACGATACACACCAGTCGGCATAAAAATCGAGCATGACAGTCTGGCCCGTGGCGGCTGCCTGTTGCAGCTCGATCTCCAGGTCCTGCACGGACTTGATGCGAGTGAACTCGAGTTCGGCAACTTCCTGCATCGAGGTGCCGAAGCGCAGCGGCTGCAGCGGATTGGTCTGCCCGTTCAACGCGCCGATGAGCAGCGCGGCGCCATACAGCGAGGCGAGCAAGCCGGTGCCCTTGGCAAATTTCTGCCCGGACGTCGCGGTGTCGGCCAGCGCCTGGAACGCGCCGAGGAACACACCGGCCATAAACACGAGCGCGGCCCACAGGGCCATCGTGACTTCGCCGGGCAGCAGGCGCCCGAGCATCCAGATGGCCAGTCCGAGCATCATGAACCCGAACGCACCCTTGACCTTGTTCATCC
>JBLYYV010000236.1:0-5606 GCA_048550095.1 Gammaproteobacteria bacterium | reverse complement strand
TGGTGGAACGAGTCGAAGCAGATACCTTATGCCGCCCCGATAACCGACCGGCTCGGAGCTTACGCGGAGCAGGGCATAGACATTTTGCAGACGGCCCCTGATCAACTCGAGATCCTGTAGGGCCAGGTTGAGGATAGATATTCGTGTGCGGAATCGTCGGCATCGTTAGTCACTCGCAGGTCAACCAGGCGATCTACGATGCCTTGACCGTATTACAGCATCGCGGTCAGGATGCGGCTGGCATCGCCATCGACGATGACGGCACGCTGCGGACGCGCAAAGCGAAGGGCCTCGTCCGTGACGTTTTCCATACGCGACACATGATGGCGCTGCCCGGAACGACGGGTATCGGTCACGTGCGCTACCCGACGGCGGGCTCATCCAGCATCACGGAAGCGCAGCCGTTTTACGTCAATTCGCCGTTCGGTATCTGTCTCGCCCACAACGGCAATCTGACGAATGCTGACGAGCTCAAGGATCTGCTGATCAGGCAGGATCGACGACACCTCAACACCGGCTCCGATACCGAGGTGCTGCTCAACGTTTTCGCGCACGAGCTGCAGCGTCAGGATGGTGACGAGCTGACGCCCGAGGCTGTCTTCGAGGCGGTCGCCGGCGTCCATAAGCGCTGCACCGGCGGCTACGCCGTCGTCGTCATGGTCCTCGGGTACGGCCTCGTCGCGTTTCGCGATCCGCACGGCATACGGCCAGTCTGCCTCGGCAAGCGCGAGACGACCGATGGTATCGAAAGGATGGTCGCCTCCGAGAGCGTGGCGATGGATGCCCTCGACTTCGATTTCGAGCGCAACATCGAGCCGGGCGAGGCGGTCTTCATCGAAAACGACGGCACGTTGCACAGCCGGAATTGCGGCCCGAGTTTCAAGCACACGCCGTGTATTTTCGAGTACGTCTATTTTTCCCGTCCCGACTCGATCCTCGACAAGATTTCCGTCTACAAGGCACGGTTGCGAATGGGAGAGAGCCTGGCCGACAAGATTCTGGCCGAGCGCCCCGACCACGATATCGACGTGGTGATACCGATTCCGGATTCCAGTCGCTCCAGCGCGCTGCAAGTTGCTCATCGCCTGGGCGTGAAGTACCGGGAGGGATTCATCAAGAACCGCTATATTGGACGAACGTTCATCATGCCGGGACAGGAAATGCGGCGGAAGTCGGTGCGACAAAAACTGAATGCCATCGACCTCGAGTTTCGCGGCAAGAACGTACTGCTGGTCGATGATTCGATCGTGCGCGGAACCACGTCGCGCCAGATCATCGAGATGGCCCGGGAGGCAGGGGCCAAGCAGGTCTATTTCGCGTCCGCTTCGCCGGCGGTTCGTTACCCCAACGTATACGGCATCGACATGCCCGCTGCGTCGGAGTTGGTGGCGGGCAATCGGACCGAGGAAGAGGTGCGCGACCTGATCGGCGCCGACTGGCTCATCTATCAGGACCTGGCCGATCTGATCGGGTCCGTTCGCTATGACAATGCCGACATCGACGAGTTCGATACCTCTTGTTTCTCCGGCAGCTACGTCACGAGTGAGGTTACCCCCGACTACCTGAGGCGCCTGGAGTCGGCGCGCTCCGACTCCGCAAAGTCCGATCGGGAGGCGCGCAGGCGCAAGCTCGAGGGCGAATTGGAAGACCCCGACGAAGACGGCGACGATCTCACATCGGGATCACACGCCGGAGTGGCATGAAGCGGCGTTTCTTCATCATCGACGATGATGCCGATTACCGGAGTCTCGTCAGTCATCATCTGTCGACCCATTGGCCCCAGGCCGATGTCCGGCTCTACGATCCGCTCGAGTCCGGCCGGCTGCCGAATGACTTTTCCGGCGCCAGTAGTGACGTTGTGATTATCGGCGACAGGGTCGGCGGCGAAGACGCAATCGATTGGGTGAAGCAGTTTCGCCAAGTGCCTCGATTCCCGCCGGTGCTGTTCGTCGGTTCGGGCGATGAGCGTCAGATCGTCGCCGCGATCAAGGCGGGTGCCGACGACTACATTTCGCGTCCGCGTCTGAATCACCAGCGGCTGAACGAGGTTACCGAGCCGCTTGCGGGTCGCGACGAACCAGCGTCGAGTTCGGGGCGATACTTCGTCGAGCGCAAGGAACTGGTGAACGGGTTGCCGCAGCTCAAGGGGTTTGAATTTCAGCGCCGGATTGCAATGAATGAACTGTCGGCGGTCTACCTGGCCCGGCAGCAATCGACCGGCCGGACCGTGGTGCTGAAAGTGTTGCGTCAGATGCCGGATGAGGGCGGCGAGGCAGCTTTCGATCGATTCCTGCAGGAATATGAGCTGATCGCGAAAATCGATCATCCGAATATCGTCCAGATTTACGATCTCGGCGTCGCGGACGATCATGCGTTCATCGCGATGGAGTATTGCAGCAAGGGCAGCCTCAAGCAGCGTATTGCTCACGGGCTGCTCCCGGAGCGCGCGTTCGATCTGATGCGCCAGATGGCGGCGGCGCTCGGTGAACTGCATCGTTCCGGCATCATGCACCGCGACCTGAAACCGACGAATGTGATGTTTCGCGAAGACGACGGCCTGGTGCTGATTGATTTCGGTTTGGCCAAGCAAGCCAAGCTACGGGCGGAAATAACCGGTACCGGCGAGATTTTCGGCACGCCTTACTACATGAGTCCCGAGCAGGGACACGGCGGCGATGTCGACGAGCGGGGGGACATATATGCGCTCGGCGTGATCTTCTTTGAGATGCTGACCGGCGAAAAGCCTTACAACGGCGAGACGGCGATGTCGGTGATCATTCAGCACCGTCAGGGCCCGGTGCCACACCTCCCGGATGAATTCGTAGAGTATCAGCCATGTATCGAACGGATGATGGCGAAACAGCCGGACGATCGATTTCAGTCGATCGACGAACTGCTGGCCTGGCAGCCGACAGCGCCTATAGCAGATGAAGGAACCCAGGCCGCCTTGTCGAAACTGCGGTCGCCTACCTGAGCGTCAGGCCGGGTCGAGCGCCAGGGTCTTGAGTTCCGGGCCGTGCTCGGTCCAGTGCAACACGCTGCCCTGCGTGTACCAATCGCCGAGGACGATTCGCAAGGCGGGTTCGCCATCCAGTTGCATCTGATGAATCGCCGGTCGGTGGGTGTGGCCATGAATCATGATCCGAACGTCCGCCTCGCGCATCGTGGAAGCGACGGTCGCGGTGTTGACGTCCGTGATCGCATCCGGCTTGATTGTTCTCGTGCTCGACTCGCGCAGGCGATCGGCAATCTTGCGGCGCACCGACAACGGCAATAATAAAAACACGCGCCCGACAGCGCGATTGCGCACGATGCGGCGGAATCGCTGATAGGCGGGGTCGTCCGTGCAGAGTTCATCGCCGTGAAGCAGGAGCACGCGGTCGCCACCGATTTCGATCGTCGTTTGCTCGTCGAGGAGCTGCAGGTTGCTTTCCCGGGCATATCGCCGGCCGATCAGGAAGTCGCGGTTGCCATGGGTCAGAAAGACCGGTGCTCCGGCGCTCGCAAACTCACTGAGGGCGGCCGAAACGCGACGGTGGGAGGGGTCCGGATCGTCGTCGCCGAACCAGACCTCGAACAGGTCGCCGAGGATGTACAGCGCGTCCGCGCGGCCTGACCATGTCTGAAGAAAGCGAACGAAGGCGTCGGTGATCTCGGGTCGCGATGCTTCCAGGTGCAGGTCGGACACGAACAGCGTGGTCATTCTCCGGCATCGTCCGTCACGACCACCATGCGTTCGATAATGACCGGCGAGGCCGGCAGGTTCTGGAAGTCGCCACTTGCGGTCGTGGCACGGTGGCCGATTTCATCGATCGCGTCGAGTCCCTCCGTCACCGATCCGAATACTGCGTATCCCCAGCGCGTGGCCTTCGGATCCAGCGCCACGTTGTCGGCGAGGTTGATGTAGAACTGCGAATCGGCCGAGTGCGGCTCGTTGGTGCGCGCCATCGCGATTGTCATGCGCTGGTTGCTGAGTCCGTTGCCGGATTCGTTCGGAATGCCGTCACGCACCGGTTTGGCGGTCAGGTCCGCCGTGTAGCCGCCACCCTGAATCACGAATCCACCGACAACTCGATGAAAGATCGTGCCCTCGTAGAATCCTTCCTCGACGTATTGCATGAAGTTGGCAACCGTCAGCGGCGCGCGCGCATCGTCCAGTTCGATCAGGAAATTACCGGCGGTTGTCTCGACGCGCACTCTCGGGTAATCGGCCGCGAAGGCGTGCGTTGCGGTCAGGGCGGCGACGATCATCGTCAGGCGTGCAATCAGGGGCTTCACGAGAATCTCCTTGCAGTGGGTTCGTTGGCGACGTAGGTGAATGTATCAATAATTGTCATCGGGATGCGGGCTCGGTTCCAGCAGGCGTTCGCCCGAGCTCGCCGCCGTCAGGGTATTGTTCAACAGCATTGCGATCGTCATCGGGCCGACCCCGCCGGGCACCGGCGTAATCCACGCGGCACGTTCGGCGGCCGAGTCGAACTGGACGTCTCCGCACAGCTTGCCGCTTTCCAGGCGCGAGATGCCGATGTCGAGGACGATAGCGCCGGGTTTGACCCATTCTCCGGGTATCAGGTTTGGCTTGCCGACGGCGACCGCCAGGATGTCGGCGCGTGCGACATGTGCCTCGAGATCCGGGGTGAATCGATGGCAAACGGTGGTCGTCGTTCCCGCCAGCAGGAACTCGAGTGCGAGCGGGCGACCCACGTGGTTCGATGCGCCGACTACGACCGCATGGCGACTCTTAGGATCCTCGTTAATGCGTCGCAGCATCGTCATGACGCCGTAGGGCGTGCAGGGGCGCAGAACCGGAATGCGCTGCGCCAGTCGCCCGACTGTGTAGGGATGGAAACCGTCGACATCCTTGAGCGGGTCGATGCGCTCAATGATTGCGTTCTCGTTGATTTGCGGGGGCAGCGGAAACTGCACGAGTATGCCGTGGATGGTCGGGTCCGCATTCAGTTCATCGATCAGCGCCAGAATTTCGGCTTCTGGCGTATCCGCCGGCAAGTCATAGTCGCGCGAATCGATGCCGGCTTCCTCGCATGCGCGGCGTTTGTTGCGCACGTAGATCTGTGATGCGGGATCTTCGCCGACCAGCACGACCGCGAGGCCCGGGTTCGGATAACCCCGAGCGACGCGAGCGTCGATCTTCTGCCTGATTTCCAGTCGGATCTCCGCGGCCATGCCCTTACCGTCGATGATTTGAGCGGTCATGTTTGTATTTGTTAAACCGGTGAAGATAAGGCGGGAAACATACCAGAGGGGCGGGCGGCATGACATGTTGCAGCCGGGATGGCGCTCCTGCAAATTGACGGCTCCGCGGCGCCTCCGTATTATCCGGCGGCCCGTCCGGTCGGTTGGATCTCGGGCGGTATAATGGCGACCTGGCGGGACGCCACAACGGTTCGGGGCATGGCGCAGTCTGGTAGCGCATCTGCTTTGGGAGCAGAGGGTCGGGGGTTCGAATCCCTCTGCCCCGACCAAATTTGCGTGTATTTGGACACGCAAATTTAGCTGTCGCGCCCGGCGCGACACCTTCGAGAACAGGATGCGCCCGTAGCTCAACCGGATAGAGCATCGGCCTTCTAAGCCGAGGGTTGCAGGTT
>JBLYYV010000235.1:0-6004 GCA_048550095.1 Gammaproteobacteria bacterium | reverse complement strand
TGTCCGAAAAGCCCTTCCGCTTCAGGGTCCGCAAGCGCTCCCGGTTCAGCGTCGCAAGCCCCGCCTCGCGAACGCTGCGTTCGTTTTCAACCAGGTCCTCTATCTGCGCCAGGAACCACGGGTCAATGCCGGAGATAGCGGCGATTTCGTTGCCCGCCATGCCGACACGAAACGCATCGGCCACATGTAACAGCCGGTTCGGACCGGGCATCCGCATCTCGTGTCGCAACTGCTCGAGTTCTTCCTCCGACGGTTCCTGTGGTGACACCTCCACCAATCCGTCGATGCCGGTCTCGAGTCCGCGCAGCGCTTTTTGCAGCGATTCCTGGAACGTGCGACCGATCGCCATGACCTCGCCGACCGACTTCATCTGCGTCGTCAAACGGTCGTTAGCGCCGGCGAATTTCTCGAATGTGAAGCGCGGTATTTTCGTAACGACATAGTCGATCGTCGGCTCGAACGAGGCCGGCGTCGCGCCGCCCGTGATCTCGTTTTGCAGCTCGTCGAGGGTGTAACCAACCGCGAGCTTGGCCGCGACCTTGGCGATCGGGAAGCCCGTCGCTTTCGATGCGAGCGCCGAAGACCGCGAAACGCGCGGATTCATCTCGATGACCAGAATGCGGCCGTCAGTCGGGCTCACGGCGAACTGCACGTTCGAGCCGCCTGTCTCGACGCCGATGCGCCGCAGAACCGCGATCGAGGCATTCCGCAGCGCCTGGTATTCCTTGTCGGTCAGCGTCTGCGAAGGGGCGACCGTGATCGAGTCGCCGGTGTGTACGCCCATCGCATCGAGATTCTCGATCGCGCAGATGATGATGCAGTTGTCGGCCTTGTCGCGCACGACCTCCATCTCGAACTCTTTCCAGCCGATCACCGACTCCTCGAGGAGGACCTCGGTCGTCGGCGACAGGTCGAGTCCGCGGGAAACGATCTCATCGAACTCTTCACGGTTGTAGGCGATGCCGCTACCGGACCCGCCCATCGTGAAAGACGGCCGGACAATCGTCGGAAAGCCGATCTTCTCCTGCACCGCCAGTGCCTCTTCCATCGAATGTGCGATATCCGAGCGCGGCACTTCGAGGCCGATATCGGCCATCGCCTGGCGGAACAGGTCGCGGTCCTCGGCGGTATCGATCGCCTCGCGCGATGCGCCGATCAGCTCGACGTCGTATTTCTTCAGGACGCCCTCGCGCACGAGATCCAGCGCGCAGTTCAGGCCCGTCTGCCCACCCATCGTCGGCAGTAACGCATTGGGCTTTTCCCGCTCGATGATCTTCGCGACCGTTTGCCAATGCACCGGCTCGATATAGGTCGCGTCGGCCATGTCGGGATCCGTCATGATCGTGGCCGGATTCGAATTAACGAGGATGACGCGGTAGCCCTCCTCCTTGAGTGCCTTGCAGGCCTGCGCACCCGAATAGTCGAATTCGCACGCCTGGCCGATCACGATCGGGCCGGCGCCGATGATCAGAATGCTGTCGATGTCGGTTCTTTTCGGCATATCGGGTCAGCCTGCCTCTCTCGTTACCGGCATGACAGCCGTCGATGCCGCCCGCCGGGCCTGCATCTGGGTGACGAAGTGACTGAAGATCGGGAGTAAATCGTGGGGACCGGGACTCGCCTCCGGATGCCCTTGAAAACCAAAGGCTGGACAATCAGTTCTGGCGATTCCTTGAAGTGAATTATCGAATAAGGACCGATGCGTCGGACGTAGGTTGTCGGGCAATGACCCCTCGTCGACGGCGAAGCCGTGGTTCTGGCTCGTGATGGCAACCTCGCCGGTCTCGAGATCCTGCACCGGGTGGTTCGCGCCATGATGGCCAAACTTCATCTTGACCGTCTGCGCGCCGCTCGCCAGCGCCAGCAGCTGGTGGCCGAGGCAGATACCGAATACCGGCATACCGGTGGCGAGAATCGCCTGGATCGCCTCGATCGCGTAGTCACACGGCTCCGGGTCACCGGGGCCGTTGGACAGGAATACGCCGTCGGGATTCAGCGCGAATACCTCCTCGGCCGTGGTCTGTGCAGGTACGACGGTCACGCGACAGTTGTGATTAACCAGCAGCCGCAGGATGTTGCGCTTGATGCCGAAATCGAATGCGACGACGTTGAACGTCGAGACGCGCTTGCCCGGAAGGATATCGACCGGCGGCCAGTTCAGGCCCAGGCTCCACTGGTACCGCTCCCGAGTCGTCACGATCTTGGCAAGATCCATACCGGCGAGACCGGGGAAACGTTTGGCATGCTCAACCGCGGTTGCGGAGTCGACGTTGCCGGTCATGATGCAGCCCGACATTGCGCCCTTGTCACGCAGGATTCGCGTCAGGCGACGCGTATCGATCTCGGCGATCGCGACGAGATTGCCGCGTTTCATGAAATCGACGAAGTCGAGCTCGGAGCGCCAGCTGCTGGAGGCTATCGGGAGGTCGCGGATCACGAGACCCGCGGCATGAATCTGATTGCTCTCGTTATCGTCGCTGTTCGACCCGGTGTTGCCGATATGCGGATATGTAAGCGTGACAATTTGTCTGCAATACGACGGGTCGGTCAGGATTTCCTGATAACCGGTCATCGCCGTGTTGAACACGACCTCGCCGATTGTCTTTCCCTCCGCCCCGACAGAAATGCCCTTAAAGACCGTTCCGTCTTCGAGCGCCAGTATGGCCGGTTGCGTCACCTGCTCCACCTCATGCGTTAGTTCCTCCGCCGATCGCCCCTTTTGCTTCGCTCAGATGTGCGAAACGGGCGGGACCCATTCAAGGATCCCGCCCGCATTTATTCGTTTACCAGCGACAGCCGCTGCCGGCAAAAGCTACTTGTTCGATATGGGACCCGGCGTATTGTAGCGACCGACTCGCCGGAAGTCATCGCCTCCGAATGCCGAGCACGTCGTTCATCGAGTACAGGCCCGGAGACTGATCCACGACCCAGCGCGCCGCGCGCAGCGCACCGCGCGCGAAAGCCGTGCGATCGAGTGCCCGGTGACCGATTTCGATGATTTCCTCGTCCCCGGCGATCGTGATCGCATGATCGCCGACGATGCTGCCGGCGCGCACGGCGGCGAAGCCGATGCTGCCGCTCTCGCGCGGGCCCTTGGCAGCGGTCCGATCGAGGCACGCAACCGCCTCGAAATCGACCCCGCGACCCTCCGCGATCGCCTCACCGAGCTGCAACGCCGTACCGGACGGCGCGTCGACCTTGTTCCGGTGATGTGCCTCGATGATCTCCACATCGTAACCCTCGCCGAGCGCGCGACCGGCCAGGCGGGCCAATTCAGTGACGACGTTGACGCCGATGCTCATATTGCGGCCATACACGATCGCGATGTTGCGACCGGCCTTCTCGAGCAACTCGAAGTCCTCGGGCGACAGGCCCGTGGTACCCATGATCATTTCCACGTCTTTGTCGATACATGCGGCGACGTTGCCTGGCGTTGCCGCCGGCAGTGTGAAGTCGATCGCGACATCGGCTTCCGCGACCGCCTGCGACGGGTTATCGGTAACGAGTACGCCGAACGACCGAAAGCCGATCAGCGTCCCCGCATCCTGGCCGACGCTCGCGTCGCCAGGCTCCGTCGCGGCGCCCATCAGCTGCAGTAAATCGTCGTCCGCAATCAGCTGCAGCAGCGTGCGGCCCATGCGCCCGGTGGCGCCCAGGATCGCGATTCGAATCACGTTGTTGGCATTCGTAGGGTCCACGTCGAAACTTGTCCTCAGGATCCGATGTTCTCGAAGAATCGCTTGACGCCGTCCGTCCACGAACTCGAGCGAGGCCGATGGCGATCGCCGCCTTTCTGCAGAGATTCGTCGAACTTGTTCAGCAATTCTTTCTGCTGGTTATTCAGTTTAACCGGTGTTTCGACCTCAACGCGGCAGTAGAGATCGCCGGTGGCGTGGCTGCGCACCGGGCGTACGCCCTTGCCGCGAATTCGAAACACCTTGCCCGACTGCGTCTCGGCCGGAATCTTCAAACTGACCTCGCCGTCAAGCGTCGGAACCGGGACGTTACCACCCAGTACCGCCGTTGCGAAGCTAATCGGTACTTCGCAGGACAGATCCGCGCCTTCGCGCTGGAAGATCTCGTGCGGCCTGACACGGATATCGACGTAGAGGTCGCCCGGAGGTCCGCCGTTCTGGCCGGCCTCGCCCTCGCCGGTCAGGCGGATCCGGTCCCCGGTGTCGACGCCGGGGGGAACCTTGACCGCGAGTTTCTTTTGCTTTTGCTGACGGCCAGCGCCATGACAATCAGCGCATGGATCCTCGATGGTCGTGCCGCTGCCGCGGCAGCTCGGACAGGTTTGCTGGATCGAGAAAAAGCCCTGCTGACGTCGCACCTGGCCGTGACCGCCGCAGGTGTCACAGGTGACGGGGCTGGTACCGGGCTTCGCGCCGGAGCCGTCGCAGGTCTCGCATGAAATCAGGGTCGGAATCTCGACGTTCATCGTGTCGCCGAACACCGCCTGCCCGAGGTCGAGCGCGAGTTCGTAGCGCAGGTCAGCGCCACGATAGACATTCGACTGGCCGCGGCCGCGGCTGCCGAAAATGTCGCCGAATACGTCGCCGAAGATGTCGCCGAAATCAGCCGCGCCGAAGCCGCCACCCATCCCCGCCTGTTGGTCGACGCCGGCATGACCGAATTGGTCATACGCGGCCCGTTTCTGCGCGTCGGACAGGATTTCGTAAGCTTCCTTCGCTTCCTTAAACGAGGCCTCTGCGGCCGCATCGTCAGGATTACGGTCGGGGTGATGCTTCATCGCGAGGCGGCGATAAGCCTTCTTGATGTCGGCCTCCGTCGCGTCACGCTCGACACCCAGCACTTCGTAAAAATCTCGTTTCGACATGTGCGTCTTCGGCTATTTCCCGTTGTATTCAGATACGCGAATGAGGTCAGCCCCCTTCACGCCAAAAAGGGTCAGACCCTTAAGGGGGTCTGACCCTGATCCCGGCCGGCCTGTTCAGATCAGCCCGCCTTGGACTGGTCGTCGTCCTTGACCTCTTCAAACTCGGCGTCCACGACGCCGTCATCGGCTGCCTGCCCGGGGCCTGCATCGGGTTGCGGAGCGGCACCTTCACCCTGCGCCTGAGCCTGCTCGTACGCTTTTTGCGCGAGTCCGGCAGAGGCTTCGGCCAGCGCCTTGCTCTTGGCCTCGATGGTGTCTTTGTCGTCGCCTTTCAGCGCGTCCTTCAGATCGGACACCGCCGACTCGACGCTGGCTCGCTCGCCCGCCTCGACCTTCTCGCCAAGATCCTCGAGGGATTTCTCGGTGGCATGGACCAGCGCGTCCGCCTGGTTGCGAACGTCCACGAGTTCGCGGAACTTCTTGTCTTCCTCCGCATGTGCCTCGGCGTCGGCGACCATCCGTTCGATCTCGTCGTCGGCTAGGCCGCTGGATGCCTTGATGACGATCTTCTGCTCCTTGCCTGTGGCCTTATCCTTGGCCGATACGTTCAGGATGCCGTTCGCATCGATGTCGAAGGTGACCTCGACCTGCGGCATGCCACGCGGCGCCGGCGGGATGTCGGCGAGGTCGAAGCGGCCCAGCGACTTGTTGTCACCGGCGCGCTCGCGCTCACCCTGCAGCACGTGAATCGTCACCGCCGTTTGATTGTCGTCGGCCGTCGAGAAGATCTGCGACGCCTTGGTCGGGATCGTCGTGTTCTTGTCGATCAGCCGGGTCATCACCTGGCCGAGCGTCTCGATGCCGAGCGACAGCGGCGTGACGTCGAGCAGCAGGACGTCTTTGACTTCGCCGGACAAGACTCCGGCCTGGATCGCCGCACCCACGGCGACGGCTTCGTCCGGGTTGACGTCCTTCCGCGGCTCCTGGCCGAAGAAATTCTTCACTTCCTCGACGACCTTCGGCATACGCGTCTGGCCACCGACCAGGATGACGTCGTCAACATCACCGACCTTCAGGCCGGCATCGTTGATCGCGATCCGGCAGGGCTCGATCGTGCGCTTTATCAAGTCTTCCACGAGCGACTCGAGCTTGGCTCGCGTCAGC
>JBLYYV010000234.1:0-7580 GCA_048550095.1 Gammaproteobacteria bacterium | reverse complement strand
TATCGTCATTGGGACAAAGCCGCTTTTATTATCGACGACAGCGGTTCAAAAAGATGGCGCCTAACATAAGCATCGACGACAGGAACGTCAGTTTTTTCGAGCTCAGGGATCTTGGGCTAATAGTCGGATTAACGGTCCTCGGGCTAGTCGCTTGGGTTTGCCCGGAACGCTACTGGTCCGTTGTTACGCGCTCGGTGGCGGCCTGCGTCTGCCCGATACTTCGTGTATTCGGGAAAGGCCAGGCGGATCTGATGCGGGCGATATTGAAGAGCGACGCAAATCGCGCCGAGGCCGAAAGGACAGAGGAAGCCAACTTTGCCGGACGCCTCGAGGAGCAGCTTCAATATCTGCGCGAATACAGACCGGGCGGCTGGCGACCCCGATTGCGGACAACGGGAATCGAACACCTCGAGAGGGCGCTCGGCGACGGCGCGGGATGCATACTCTGGATCGACCCCCTCTTGTACTCCCCCCTCGTCGTCAAGAAGGCGCTTCACGACGCTGGTTATCCCGCCGTTCACCTCAGTCGTTACTACCACGGCCCTTCGAATTCCGAATTCGGCCGTCAGTTTATCAACGTGATCGTGACCCATTGCGAAGACCGCTACCTGAAGGATCGCTTGCGAATGAAACCGGGCACCGAACTCGCGCAGGTTCGATTGATGAGCCGCCTGCTGCGAGAAAATGGGCTGGTGTCGATCGCATGCTCCCATCATGGTTCGAGGATAAGGAATCTACCCATCCTTGGCGGCACCCTGCCCTGCGCCAGCGGGGCACCGGCGCTTGCGATCGAGATGGACACACCGCTACTGCCGGTAGCCGTCGGGAAGACTCCCGATGGCGGCTTCGAGGTCAGTATCGATGCGGCGCTGCCGGCCGAGCGCTCGCAGGGTCCGCGCGCCGCGGTCGATCGGTTGCTCGGAGTTTATGCAGAGCGACTGGAATCCGCCGTTCGCGTAAACCCCGCTGCGTTTGCCGGCTGGCGCTACATGCGCGTGTCGGCTGCCTGAGGCAGGACCATGAGCGGGTCACCAACACCTACCAGGGACGAGCTTTCGGCATGGATAGCCGTCCAGTTGGTCAGGCTCGAATTGGTGGACCCATCGACACCTTTGAGCGAGGATACCGGCCTGTTCGGCAGAGGCATCGGCCTCGACTCCGTGGACGTGTTGCGGTTGGTCGTCGCGATCGAGGCCCAATACGATTTAACGCTGGAAGATGCAGAGCTGACGCCGGACAAGTTCAGCAGCGTCGGCACGCTAGCTGATTTCATCACCGAAAAAGCAGCCCATCGATAACATGAGAAAAGAGTTCGACAGTTTCGGCGCGATATTGGCGGCACACGCGGCTGACCGACCGGATGCGACCGCAGTCACAGACAAGGACGCAGCCTCGACCTATTCAGAACTGAACGACAGGGCCCGCCGGCTCAACGAACTTCTCCGGTCGGCCGGGGCCGGGCGGGGAGATGTCGTCGCCCTGATGGTGCCGAATTCCGGCGCTTTTGTTGCGGCCTTCTTCGCGATCGCGGATGCCGGATGTGTCGTTGCGCCGTTCAATACGCGTTACCAGCAGCAGGAGCTCCGCTACTACATCGAAGACACCGAGGCTGCGGTCATCGTCGTTGCATCGGAACTCCAGGAAACCGTCACGGAGGTGGTCCGTGAAATTGCGCGCAAGCCTGCAATCGTGTCAATCGACGGCGATGCCACCGCGACCCTCTTGGAGCCCGCGAATTTCTCGGCACGAATCACTGAAAAGACGACAGCCAGCGATCGTGACTTCCTGCTACTCCAGTACACATCGGGGTCGACCGGCGCACCGAAGCGAATTTTCCGCACCCATCGGCAATTGTTACTCGAACTCGAGCAGCTCAAATGCGCTTTTCAGCTACAGACGGCTGACAGATTCATCGGTGCGGCGCCGTTCTCGCATGTGAATGGCCTCGTGCGCACGATGATGGCTTCGATGTATATCGGCGGCGCGCTATATCCGGTGCCCGCCTTCGATCGTCGCGGCGTGCTCGATCTGATTACCAACGAGCGGATCACATACTTCGGCGGCGTACCCTACATGTTCGCGCTGTTAGCGGATACCCCAGCAAGGGGAACGGTAGATTTGTCCAGCCTTCGCATCGTGTTTTCCGCTAGCGCGCCGTTGCTCGAAGACGACAATCGGCGCTTCTTCGACAGGTATGGCCGCGCCGTCCGTCAGCTCTATGGATCGACGGAAACGGGCACGATCAGCGTCAACTTGCACAGCAATCCGCTGGAGAAACCCGAATCGGTCGGCACGCCGCTGACGGGCGTTCGCATCGAGATCATCGATGACGACGGCGGATCCTTACCGGCCGACCGTGAAGGCGAAGTGGTCATCAAAAGCCCTTGGGCAATCACGGAGTACGCGGGCAATGCACAGGCGACAGCCGAAGCCTTCGTAGAAGGCACTTACCGCTCGGGTGACCTCGGAGTGCTCGACGCCGAAGGCTACCTGCGGCTGACCGGCCGCAAGAAATTCATGATTAACCGCGGCGGCTTCAAAGTAAATCCATTGGAAGTTGAGAAAGCGATCATGTCGTTCGACAAAGTTCGGGAAGTGGTTGTCCTCGGCCAGGTCTCGCGATTCGGCGACGAATCCGTGCGGGCCGTCGTCGTAGCCGGCGAACCTTGCGCTCCGGACGAGATCATCGACCACTGCCGATCGAGAATCGCGGACTACAAGATACCGAGCCGGATCGAATTTCGCGACGAGCTACCCAAGAGTCAGACCGGCAAGATTCTGCGCAACGAGTTATAGCCCGTCACGCTTCACCGCCGATGACATCGAGCGCATACTTGATGCTCCTGTTCCCGGAGGGTTGATCATGACTATCGAACAATGGGGGGCCATCGGCGAGATTGTCGGCGCACTGGCCGTCGTCGCGTCACTCGTATACCTGGCCATGCAGATCCGCCAAAACACCAGGCAGCTGGCGCATAGCATGAAGGCGACCGAACTCGCCGCGTTCGAGCGCAACGTCGACTCGGGTAATCGAACTCGAGAGTTGTTCATCCTGCACCCGGACGTACACGATCTGTATTTACGGGGCACCAAGAGCTTTAAGGCCCTGGACACGGCGGACCGGATGCGTTTTGGCATGATCCTCAGCAACATCTTCTCTTCCCTGCAGGGCGCATACATTCGTCAGTTGACGTACGGCCATGACCCGAACGATTTCGCGGGCAGTGTTCGGACCATCGATCAATTGCTGAAGCTGGCAGGTGTCGCCGCGTGGTTGCGGCATCACGAACCCGACTGGCGCCCGGAATTTGCCGGGCTCGTTCAGGAGCGCATGGCAGTTATCGCCGACACCGGACAACCTGAATAGATTCGGCCGCGCTTGCGCATTCGACGACGGCGGCGCAGGCGAGGAAACTTTAGCGCGCAGGCGCGAGCTCAGCGACGCACCAGGAAGTGCAGGCCCCAGCCCAGCGCGGCATAGATGGCAATCACTCCCCATATGATAGCGGTCACAATTGCCTGATCGCCCGTATCCGTGGCTCCGGACAAACCTGCGAGAAAGAACAGCATGCCCAGTCCGTAACTGGCGGCCACCCAGACCAGCATGACGCCCGCCGTGGCAATAGCTCGCGCTCGACGCTCCCGCAGGTAGGTCAGCAGGCGTGCCATGAAGTAGATAAGGAAGGACGCACAAATCAGCACCGGCGTCCCGATCGTCAAGACGAGCAGGATGCGCAGGCCGAATTCGCCGAATTCCCCATCGCGGAGCAGTTGCCATGTCTCGATCGGCCATGCGCGCTTTCGAGATTCAAAATTCACCTTCGCCGAAGCTGCGGCTGCGCGCACGTCCGGATTCGCATCGTGCGAACCGCGTTCGATGAACTCGTCACGCCTGCGCGTCTTCGTCTTCGGCGAACCCAGCCAGCCCACGACGTTCGCGCGGACGATCGGATCGGGATCGTCGATGCCCCGTTCGATCACCGAGTCGCGCGCGCTTCCGCCGCCGGCAGCGCGCAGCAGCGTGGCCAGCACGATGACGCGAACCCTCGCATCGGGGTCGTTCGCGCCGGCCTCCAGCAATGCCGGAAACTCCGCCGTACGCAGCAGCTTCGGTCGATGAATGGCCATCGACGACAACGCAGTGTAAGCGGCTTTGCGAATCATCCGGTCGGAGTGATTCATGCCACGGACCAGCGCCGGGAACCGCGCGCGTTCGTCAAAGTCTGGCCCCGCCGTATAACCGACGAACTGGAACATCCCGAATGCGGCAATCGCGACATCGGCATTCGGGTCACTGGACAACGCAACGATGCTCTCGTATGCGGCCGGGTCGACCGGCGTGCTGCGAATAATCTGCAATGCCCTGACGCGGACATCGGACTGCCGGGTGCGATCCATGGCAATCGACAGCGGGTCCTGGCCCGCGAAATTGCGGTTGGCCTCGATGATGCGGAGCCCGGAACGGGCGGCATTCGCGACATCACCGTCCGCATCGCTCATTGCGGCCTGCAGCAGCGACTCCGATCGTGGATAGTCGCGCGCCGAATATGCGAGCGCATAGATGATCGCGACACGGATGCGGCGATTGGTCTCTTGGTCGTATGCGGCCGCGAGCGTGTCGAGCGTCGACTGTTCCAATCCACGACCTTTCGACGCCTCACCAAACGCCTGCACCATGTATTCGCGTTCTCCGGCCCGGACCGGTGACTCGAACAGTTGGTTCATCGCGTCAACAACGCCGTCCGGTAAAGGCTGGGCGGCCCCGATCTTGCCGAGCGCGGTCGCGGCCCGCCGATAGAGCCACTCAAGATGCGGTTCGGCGAAGACGGCTGCGATGCGTTCGACGACATCATCCGTATACCGGTTCTCGGCCGCCGACGCACCGATCGCATCGATAGCGGCGGATCGCAACGCGTCGTCCTGCGCGCTGGTCACCAGCCCGCTCAGCGCTGCAACGGCCTCATCGGGTAACTTCCGCCGCGCCCCGAGCCCTCCGAGCGCCCTGGCGGCCTCCGCACGAACGTCCGGCGACTCATCCGTTTGCAGCCGCGATACCAGCTCGGTCACCAGCGCCTGATCCTGGGACCGGCTGCCGGCGATGGCTCGAGCGGCGTCGATTCTTGCCTCGGGCCGCTCGCTGCCCAGGCGCCATTGCAACACCGTGTCGCTGTACCAGACGTAGCGATACAGCGGAACGATCGCACGGGACCACAGGACAACGAGAACAAGCAGCACGACCGGCGCCAGCAACAGAGCCCGCAGCGGCGTCCGCCCGACTACCATTCAAGCAGGCCATGGCGCGTGAACGGTCGACTTTTCATCCCCGATCAGGCGCCCATGCGTTGCGTGAAGTCCCAGGCCGTAATCCAGGCGGGGTCTACCCTGATGGCCACCTCGTCGTCCTGGCGTCGCATCAACCATTGCGCGAATCGCGATTCGCGCGTCCCCAGGTATCGATCGATCAGGCGACCCAACACATCCGCGCCGAGCTCCTCGTGCAGGGAGACACGGCTTTGGCCGCGCACGCCACGATAAGGCGGCGATTCCGGCGCGACCTCGAAGCCGCAGCGCAAATCCTGCTCGAAACAGGAAACGATATGGGCATTTTTTTGCGTCGCACACCAGATCGCGCCGTCTTCGTACAAGTACCACAGAGAACAGACCAACGGTGCGCCGCTTGGCGTCAGGCAAGCGAGGCGCGCCGGGATACTGGACTCGAGCAGAAACAGGTCGATCTCGTCGCCCGACCAGGCACTGGTGCTGCGAATCTTGCTGCTATCCATACGCGTCGATACTAACCGAAATCGAATTCCGGTTGACGTGAATCCGAATGCCGGATCCTCGCGAAATCCTTTGTGAAACATCACTCACCAATCAACCCAACTGGACTTCAGGGAGCTATAGAAATGAAACTCGCGTTACCCACTGCAATGATCGCGCTCACACTTGCCGTCGCGGGGCCGGCGCTGGCCGGCGGTCATGCGGCAGCCAAAAAAGATATCGTCGACACCGCGGTTTCGGCAGGCACCTTTAACACACTGGTTGCTGCCGTTCAGGCCGCGGAACTGGTCGATGCATTGAAGGGCGACGGACCGTTCACGGTCTTCGCGCCGACGGATGATGCCTTCGCCGCGCTGCCCGCAGGCACGGTCGACAATCTGCTGAAGCCCGAAAACCAGGCGCAGCTGCAGGCGGTACTTCTGTATCACGTCGTATCGGGCAAGATCATGGCAGCGGATATCGGCTCCGGTGCACAGCCTGCCACGCTGCAAGGCGCGACGATTGATGTAGTCGGCTCCTCGGCAGGCGTGACGGTCAACGGCGCCAACGTCGTGGCTGCAGACGTCGTAACCAGCAACGGCGTCATCCATGTCATCGACGCAGTAATCCTCCCCCCCGCTCCAACGGCTCAGGCCAACTGATTTCGTAAGGAGTAACTTGCCAGATCGGGCACCGCTCCCCCCCGGCGCCTGATGTCAGCAAGGCGGTTTGCCCCGGAAAGCTGTTACGCTTTCCGGGGCAGCATTTTTCTACCACATGGCAACCAACGCGATCGTTCTGGGCGCACTCTTTTTCCATGCCTGCCAGGCAGTCTGGTATCCGGACGCCATGAACCTGCGGACCAGCATTGCCGTCACCGCGTTCGCGGCATGTACAGTTTTCGCGGATCGATTTTCGGATGACTGGCGCTATACGGTGCCCTTACTCCGGGCTTTCGGACTGCTCGGAATGGTGACAGTCATGGCCATTCTGCATTTCGCCGCGCGGGCATCGATCTGACGCGGCACCGCGCGCCTGCTGCGGCTATACTCTGCGGCTATACTAGGGACAAGTTCAGGCAGGAGGATCATCATGGATGTAGCTGTTTCGGCATTTGCCGTCATCGTCGCGCTGGGTTGTTTTATCGCCATCTACATGGCAACCCGCAAAGACAAGAAGAAAGAAGACCAGGGCGACAGCTAACGGTTTCGCCTCCCGGTAGCGTCACCGGGAGAGCAGCGTCAACCGGCGACCGCCGGGCGGCCACAAACCTCCATCGTGCTCCAAAACTGGGCTACTGCAACGCTGGCTGGAATCTGCCTTGGACTGGCGTGGTTCGGCTGTGTCCGACTCCGTATGCATTTCGGGCCGATCATTCGCGAGCGCTACGGCAATAACTGGCGTCGCGCCTACTGGTGGCTGACCATCATCGTCATGATTGCGCTGGCCAACGTCGCGCTGCGGTTGCTGCGCGGCCTGACGGGCGAACCCGAGAATTTGCTGCTGCTCGAGGTCTGGTTCACCTGCCTCGCGGTTCTGGTCGCGTTCCTGTTGATCGTTCGACGCATGAACCGAAATCGCTAAACCCTGCTTGAGGCACCCCGCGGATCATGGTGACAACGACGGACAACATACGCACCGAATCGCATCCGCACGTCCCGACGCGCATCGCCGCGAGCTGGGGGCTCGGATCCCTCGGCACGGCCACGATGCTCAACGGCGTATCGGCGATTCTGCTGTTCTTCCTGGTCACATTCGTCAAGCTCGAGCCGGTTCTGGCCGGAGCGCTGCTGTTCGGCTCAAAGATGCTGGATGTGCTG
>JBLYYV010000233.1:0-4486 GCA_048550095.1 Gammaproteobacteria bacterium | reverse complement strand
CGTCAAGCTCGAGCCGGTTCTGGCCGGAGCGCTGCTGTTCGGGTCAAAGATGCTGGATGTGCTGACGGACCCGCCCATGGGCATGATCAGCGACCGAACCCGCTCGCGATTCGGCCGACGGCGACCATGGCTGCTCGGCGCATCGTTCTTCTGTGGCCTGTCGTTTGCGATGTTGTTCAACGTGCCGGAGGGGGGCACCGGCGCCAGCATCGTATTCGTCGGCGCCGGGCTCGCGCTCTATGCGCTGTCTTACACGGCGTTCCAGGTGCCCTACATGGCCATGCCGGCCGAGATGACCGACGACTATCACCAGCGGACGAAAATCATGTCATGGCGCGTCGTGTTCATGACATTCGGCAACCTGGTCGGTCTCGGCGGAGTGCCCGCGCTGGCCGAGCAATTAGGCGCAGACAGGGCAGCCTATGGCGAGATGGGGATTCTCATCGGCGGATTCATCTTCGTCGTGATGCTGGCATGCTTCCTGCTGACGGGGGACGCGCGGCAGACGCAACCGAACCACGACGAACGCATTCCGTTGAGCCGGCAACTCTCGTGGCTGATCGATAACAAGCCACTGCTGATCATGATCGGTACGAAAGTGGCGATCTACATCGGCCTCGCCTCGAATATCGCCGTCGCCATGTTTTTCTTTTCCGGCGTGCTGAAGTTTGGCGGCAAGATGCTCGGCCTGTTCCTCGCGCTGCAGACGATTACGTCGATCCTGTGCCTGCCGCTGGCGGCCTGGGTGTCGAAACGCGTCGGCAAGCGCGAAGCCTATATGGCGTCTTTGATCGGGTTCTGCTGCATCGTATTGACATGGCTCATGGCGTCGCCGGACGAACCCATGGCGATTTTTGTCGGCCGCGCCATACTGCTCGGTGCGTTCGGCGCGGGCGCCCACCTGTACGGACAGTCCATGCTGATGGACACGTTTGCCTGGGACTACAAGCTGACCGGTGTCCGTCGCGAAGGGGTTCTCTCCGCCGCTTTCAGCTTTGTGGAGAAAGCCTGCATGGCGCTGGGACCGCTGATCGTCGGCGCACTATTCAGCTTGATGGGCTTCGATAAGGAACTGGAACCGACGGCGGAGCAGTCGGCCTCGGCGGTAACGGCCATGTACCTGGGCTTTATCTGGATCCCGGTGGGCATGCAGATCATGTCGGTGACGTTACTTAAATTCTATCCGCTCACCGAAGCACAATTGCTGAACGCCACGGCCGATCGACCGAAGAATAGCTAGTCGGCTTTGCCGACCTGCGCCATTTGCTGGCGTCGCGTGTCATGTCCGGACGCCCTGTCCCGCTTCAGCTTCTCCAGTATCACCGCGACTGTGCACGTGGCCGCAAGGGCCAGCGCGAACAGGGTAACGATGATTTCCATGATGGCAATCATATGACTAACTTCCTTGTATCTCTGGGTTCAAAAAGCAGCGGCTTGACGCTCGACTCGCACAGCGGCGGTCGATGGCAACCGATCGACTTCGATCATGACTTCGTTGCGGCGTAGAAACGGCGGCATGTAGGGTGGATCGTACAGCGCCGTCTGAACATCTCCGACAGGCGTCAGCGATCGATCGAGAACGTTGTCGAGCAATGCGGCCTGCTTTTTCGAGAAATTGCGCTCCGTCCAGCGACCCGAGTAACGCAGTACGGCCATCAATCGCCCCGGTATCTCGCGCACGCGGACGCGCGAATCTGTCGGCACCGGCGCGGAATCGAGCGTATACTCTGCCGGCAGCATGAACGCGATTTGCCAGCCTTCGCCGCTCCCGGTCTGTTGCACCGGCACAGTCATGGCGATCTTCTCGCTGGTTGGCGCCTGCGCGACCGGCTTCGTCATCGCAATTTTCGCGCGTGCCTGATTGCCGCCCGCGATGTAGCGAAACAGGCGCCGAAATCCCTCGTTGCCGGCCGCCTTGTAGTCGACAACGTTTGCGACGACGGTCTCGGACACCAGGTACGGCTCGTACTGCCGGTACTCGATATCGCCGTCCGTATGCAGTACCTCATAGCTGGGCTGTTCGAGGCTCATGGCGCTCTCTCCTATAACTAACAGGCCCGCCAACAGCGCGGTGCGGCCAATCATCAAATTTTTCAACTGCGCTGACATTGTCAATCTCCGTGCCGGCAGCAAATTTCGCTGTCTCGGGTGTGTATTCGCAGCGCAGGCCGCGATGGATTACCCGGGAGTTGTGCGGTCGATCACGAATTCCCTTGCCCATGGAGATCCAGCCACGGAAAGGCAGCGAATATCAGGGAACGTGCAGCGAATTGGCCTGCTCAGATGGATGCCAGAGTTCCAGGCCGATCTCGCAATCGGTGCAGTTGCGTTGCACGCATGAACCGCGCGATCGAAACCGTGACGGAACTCACGAGGGACTAGGCGAAATAGGCGCGAGCGGTATCGGCGAACGCGCGCATGTCATCGACTTTACCCATGCTGACGCGCGCCCACGTCGGATAGGGCGCGTAACTCAGACCCGTCAATATTCCTGATCGGCGCATTGCGCTCATGAATTCCCGGGGCGAACCGCCGGTATCGAAGTAAATAAAATTGCCACGGCTCGGTACGAATGGCCGGCCGAGATCCGCGAATACCGCACTCGTCAATTCAAGACACTCCCGAATCCGCGCCCGACTGAACTCGAGGAAATCGACGTCCTGGAGGCTCGCCGTCGCGGCCAGAACTCCCGGGTAACTCATTTGAGTGACCCGAAGCTGCTCCAGCTGACTGACGATGTCGGGTGGCGCAAGCGCGTAGCCGACGCGCATGCCGGCCATCCCATGCAGTTTCGAAAAAGTACGCGCAACGATGACGCGCTTCCCGGCGAGGACGCTGGGCACGGCCGTATGCTTCGGCAGGTCGTCCCACAGGTCGAGATAAGCCTCGTCCACGAGGATCGGTACGCGCGAGGACACGTCGTCGAGGAAGGGCCTCAGGTGCGCGCCATCCACGAGCGTGCCGGTGGGATTGTTCGGATTGCAGACATATAGCAGACGCGTATCGGCCCCAACGGCGGCGGCCATCGCGTCGAGGTCATGTCGCATGTCGCGATCGAGCGCAATCTCGTCGACCTCGCAACCGAGATGGCGCGCGTAAGTCGGCAGGAACGAGAATGTCGGATTCGCCGCAACGACGCGACCGCCGCCGCGACCGAAGATCAATGCGGCGATGCGCAGCGCCTCGGTGGAACCGGCGCAGACGAATACGTTGCGTGTGCCGACGCCTTCGTGATCGGCAATCAGCTTCTTGAGCGCGCCGGTCTCACGAATGGCGTACTTCCATCCTTGCTCCACAGCGTCCGCGGCCGCGGCGCGCGCGGCCGGCGACGGACCGTAGGAGTTCTCATTGGCGATCAGACGGAGCATGCCGCCCGCAGCGCCCCCCTGGTCATGCTGACGCGCGCCGATGGCCAAAGGCCCCAGCAATCCGGCGGCCGCCGCACCGGCCCGCAAGAACTCGCGGCGATCGAAACCGCGGTGTTGAGCGCGCTGCATACTCATGTCGCTATCTTACATGCTCATCCGGCCGATGACGGAGCAGTGCCCGCTATGCCATCGATTCTTTCCGCTTGCCGCCCCGCCGTTTGCATTATCATGAGCGCACCATGCTGAGAAAAATCGGAATCTCACTGCTCGTATTGATCCTGCTGGTGACCGGCCTGCTGGTCGGCTGGTACCGGATCGATGGTCAGCCGATGCCCGAGACCGAGCAGTTCCTCAGTGGCGCGGGCTACACGGTCGAGCAGCGAGACGATGGCGGCCTCGTGTTCCGGCCGGCGAAGCCCAACCGGCGCGGCATCGTCATCATGCATGGCGCGCTGATCAAACCAATGAGTTACGCCAGCTCGGCCGCGTACTTTGCCAGGCGCGGTTACCTGGTTGTATTGCCATACGGGGGTTTCTGGCGGCTGCCGGTCAATGCTGTGAACGACACGGCCAAGCGGCTGAGCCAATTGGACGCCGACCAGTGGTTTCTGATCGGTCATTCCATGGGCGGGCTCGCCTCGCTGGAGTTGCTCCGGGAATCTCGAGTCGACGTACGCGCGGTAGCTTTGTGGGGATCCGGCATCCCGTTCGACTTCAAGGGCGTGTCAACGCCGCTGCTGTTCCTATGGGGCGACCGAGACGGGATCCTGAACGCGGAACGACTCGAGGGCGCCAAAGGCAGACTGCCCAGGGCGACGCGATACGTCACGCTCGCAGGCGGCAACCATCGTAATTTCGCGATGTATACGCATCAGTTTTTCGACAACGACGGCCCGTTGTACTGGCGCGAACAGCTCGATCAGGCGAACGCCCTGACAGCGGAGTTTTTCGATTCACATGCCGATTGATCGACGACGTCAGTCGTCGAGGTCGAACACCGCCGTGATATTCGCTTCGAGGCGCATTTCGCCGGGGTTATACGTCGCCTGACCGCCGTCGGACGACTCGGCCATCGCCATCGTCGCCATGCCACGCGCGACCGGCATCGGCATCGGCAT
>JBLYYV010000232.1:0-3162 GCA_048550095.1 Gammaproteobacteria bacterium | reverse complement strand
GCGTTCGCATCCTCGCCGCGATGGCGGCCATGCTGATCATGGCGCAGGTCGAACCCGTGTTCCTGCGCCGCGCATCGCCGTGGATTTACGGCGCGGGCCTGATCCTGCTGATCCTCGTGCTCGTTACCGGGGATGTCGGCAAGGGCGCGCAGCGCTGGCTCGATCTCGGCATTCGGTTCCAGCCGTCAGAGATCATGAAGCTCGGCCTGCCGCTGATGTTGGCGGCGGTTCTGCATGAGCGTCCGCTGCCACCGTCGTTCGGCATGATCGTACTGACGCTCGCGCTGATTCTCGTGCCGGTCGGCCTGATCGCGATCCAGCCCGACCTTGGCACCGCGATCCTGATCGTGCTGTCGGGAGCTACGGTGATCTTTCTTGCAGGCATCGGCGCGCGATACATCATCGGCGCAATCACGATTGGCCTCGGCTCGATTCCGGTTCTCTGGTACTTCGTCATGCACGACTATCAGAAGAGCCGCGTGCTGACACTGCTGAATCCGGACAACGACCCGCTCGGCGCCGGCTATCACATCATTCAGTCCAAGATCGCGATCGGCTCCGGCGGCTTGTTCGGCAAAGGCTGGCTCAATGGCAGCCAGGGGCAATTGGAGTTTCTGCCGGAACGTTCGACGGATTTCATCTTCGCGGTGATCGGCGAAGAGTTTGGTTTGCTGGGCGTATTGACGATCCTGCTGATCTATCTCTTCATCGTCGGCCGCGGCCTGTACATCGCGGCCATGGCGCAGGACACGTTCTCGCGGCTGTTGGCCGGCAGCATCAGCCTGACGTTCTTCTACTACATTTTCGTCAACACGGGGATGGTCACGGGCTTGCTGCCGGTGGTCGGCGTGCCGCTGCCGTTGATTAGCGCGGGCGGCACGTCGATGGTGACCCTGCTCGCCGGTTTCGGTATTCTCATGTCTATCCAGACGCACCGGAAGCTACTGGCCCGATGACAAGGACTCGACCCCACTCCGCCCTGAAAATTCAAATCTGCGCCGCGGCGCTGCTGCTGGCCCTTTCGTTCCCGGGCTTCGCGCTCGATACCGGGCGCGACGACGTCAATGCGTTCGTCAATGAGCTCGTGGACGAGTATCAGTTCGACCGCACCTGGCTCGAGTCGACGCTCGGTGACGGTGAGACGAAGCAGAAAATTCTCGAGGCGATGAGCCGTCCGGCGGAGAAGACGCTGGCATGGCATGAGTATCGAAAGATCTTTGTCACGCCGAAACGCATCGATGCAGGCGTCAAGTTCTGGAAAGAGCATGGCGACCGGCTGGCGCGTATTTCCGCCGAGACCGGCGTACCACCCGAAATCATGGCCGCGATCGTCGGGGTCGAAACCTACTATGGCCGCCTGACCGGCGGTTATCGGGTCCTGGACGCGCTCGCGACGCTTGGCTTCGACTATCCGCCGCGCGCGAAGTTTTTCCGCGGCGAACTGAAGGAGTTCTTCTTACTGACACGTGACGAGCAGCTCGAGCTGAAAGACGTCATGGGGAGCTACGCGGGCGCCATGGGGCCGCCGCAGTTCATTCCGAGCAGTTACCGAGCCTACGCGGTCGATGGTGACGGCGATGGCCGTCGCGACCTGCTCGGCAACTGGGACGACATTCTCGCGAGCGTCGCCAACTACTTTGTCGAGCACGGCTGGCGCGCCGGCGAACCCGTCGCGGTTCCCGGCAAGGTCGACGACCCGCAAGGCTTTCCACCGGTCGGAAAGAACAAGCTGAAACTCAATGAAACGGTCGAATCCCTGGCCGCAAAGGGCGTACGTTTCGATACCGATCTGAATTCGTCGGCGCCGACGCAACTGATCGGCTTCGACGGCGATGACGGCGATGAGTACTGGGTGGGCTTCAAGAACTTCTATGTGATTACCCGCTACAACCGCAGCGCGATGTATGCGATGGCCGTCTATCAGTTATCCGCCGAGCTGGCGAAAGCGACCGGCAACGCCGCCGTCGCAGCCAGCGCGGCCGATGTGTCCGCGCCGTGACCGGCCTGTTCGCTTTGCAACAATATTTCGGTACACGCGTCAGTCGCTTCACGCTGCCCGCGATACTCTGCGCAACCGTGGCACTGCAGGCGTGCAGCGCGGTCAGCTGGGACGATTCGGAACCGACGTACAAGAGCGCGCCCTCCACGCAATCGTCCGCGAAAACCGGCGTCAAACGCTCGAAGCGCGGCAACCCGCCGTTCTACGAAGTCTACGGCGTCCGCTATTACGTGATGGACAGCAGCGGCGGTTACCGGGAACGCGGCGTCGCGTCGTGGTACGGCAAGAAATTCCATGGCCGGCAGACCTCCAGTGGCGAGATCTACGACATGTATAAGATGACGGCGGCGCACAAGACTTTGCCGCTGCCGACCGTCGTACGCGTCACGCATCTCGGCAACGGCAAGAGCATCGAGGTCCTGGTCAACGATCGCGGACCTTTCGTCGACAACCGAATTATCGACCTGTCTTACGCAGCGGCGCGCAAACTCGACATGATCGGCTCGGGCACGGCCCTGGTCGAGGTCGTAGCGCTCTCCGGGCCGGGCCAGCCGGCCAAACCGGCACAGACGGCGGCGGCTCCGCCGCTGCTGACCGAGATCGACCCGGCGCCCCCGCCGGCGGCGACGCCGCGCCCGGAAGCCAGCGCGGAACCACGCCTGTACCTGCAGGTCGGTGCATTCGGGGACCAGGTCAACGCCCGGCAGATGCAGCGCGAACTGGAAGCGAAGGGCCTGTCGAACGTCATCATCCGCCACGACCGCAACACGAGTCCGGCGCTGTATCGAGTTCGGCTTGGGCCTATCGCGGACGTGGCCGAGTACGACGCACTGGTCCAGCTGATGGCCTCGATGCAGATCGTCCAGACCCACCTGGTCACGGAAACCGGGGAGATCCAGCCACTGGACGTGGTGACGACCGCGCCGGTCGGCGTGTCGAGCGAAGCCTCTCTGACCGGCGGTTGACCGATTCGTCCTTGCCCGCTGCGCCCGTCCGGGCATAATACGTAGATTGTTGTTGTTCTTTTCCTCGTGGAGTGGGTGCATGACTGAATCGAGTCGCACACGAGTACCTGTGTTCTATCTCTCGCTGATCTGCATGATCCTGGCCAATATGGCCGGCGCGCAGGTCCCCGTCCCCGCCGCGCCGGACCTCGGCGCACG
>JBLYYV010000231.1:0-3213 GCA_048550095.1 Gammaproteobacteria bacterium | reverse complement strand
CGTGACCGACGGCGAAGAAATTGCCAATGGCACGGATCCGAGCGATCCGGATACGGATGGCGACGGTATCCCTGACGGCGTCGAAAACCAGGATGCCGACATGGACGGCATCAACGACGCGCTCGATACTGACTCGGACAACGACGGCATCCCGGATGCCGATGAAGCTGGCCCGATGCCCGCAATGCCGGTCGACACTGACAACGACGGCTTGCCCGACTACAACGACCGCGACTCAGACAACGACGGCATTCCCGATGCTATCGAAGAAAACGTCGATACCGACAATGACGGCGTCGCGAACTTCCGCGACCTGGATAGCGACAATGACGGTATCCCGGATTCTGTCGAGGATGAAGTGGCCTACGGTCTGGATACCGATGGCGATGAAATTGACGATGGCTACGACGTCGACATCAGCGGCGGTACCGACGCCGATGGTGACGGCATCGACGATGCGCTGTTACCGGCGGACAACGATGGCGACGGCAAGTACAACTACCTCGATATCGATGCCGATAACGACGGCATTCCCGATACGATCGAGGCCGATCTTGACGTTCTCGCCGACGGTGATGGTGACCAGCTGAACGATGCCTACGACGTTGACGCCACCATGGGTAGCGACCTTGACGGAGACGGCGTGGACGACAACATCCTGCCGCCGGATACGGATTCCGACCAGGTGCCTGACTATCTCGATCTCGACGCTGACAATGACTCGCTGCTGGATGTAGCAGAGGCGGGCGGCGATGATGCCGACGGCAACGGTGTCATCAACGACCCGGCGGCCAACGAAGGCACGCTGACCATGCCAACCGACAGCGATTTTGATGGCATTGGCGACTGGCGCGAGATTGACAGCAACAATGACGGCACGAATGACATTGTGGGCACGCCTTTTGAAAGCACCGATACCGACAATGATGGCGTCGTCGATGACGACACTGACAGCGACGGCGACGGTATTGCCGATGTCGTTGACCGTTACGACGGCTTTGGCACTGCGCCAGACAGCGATCGCGACGGTATCTTTGACGAGACCGAAGGCCTGGGTGACACGGATGGCGACGGCCTGCCGGACTATCTTGACACCGACAGCGATAACGATGGCATCCCGGACTCAACAGAAGCCGGACCGAACCCCAATACGCCGGTGGATACCGACAATGACGGTACGCCAGACTACAGGGACACGGATAGCGACAACGACGGCATCGGCGATGACCTGGAAGGCCTGAACGACTTCGACAACGACGGCGTGCCGGACTACATCGATGTCGATACGCAGCTGGAGACAGCGGTACGCGGTTCCGGCAGTGCCGGGTGGCTGTTGCTCCTGGCCCTCGCTGGTGTTGCTGCGTTGCGGCGCACTCGAGCGGTGCACAGCGTATTGCTGGTGGGCGCAGCGGCTATCGGCTTGCAGTTCGCCTACGTGCCCGAGGCCGTTGCGGACACAGTGTGCGGTCAATTCGAGGACTACGGCGATGACGCGGAATGCTGGTATGGCGGACTCGGCTACGGCTACTCGTACGTCGCACCCGAAAAAGAGGCGCAAGGCTTTCTGCTGGATAAAGACAAGGACAACGATTCCGGATTTCATGTCTATCTGGGCAAGCACTTCACGCCGAACTGGTTCGGTGAGCTGAAGTATGCGGATCTGGGCAAGGCTGGCATTACCAACCGCAATCCGGCGATTGCTGCGGCATATCCGGATGCGGCCATAAGCTACGAGGTTCCGTCGCTCATGGTGGGTTACCAGTGGCGGCCGGACGAGAACCTGAAACAGTTCGTGAATCTGGGTGTGTCGGCAATCAACAACTAGGCCAGCGGCGGCCCGATTCCTTTTGAGAAGCAGACTTCGGTGCAGGTTGCCTTTGGCGCAGGCGCGCGCTATGACTTCGGTCGTGATCGCTGGTTTGTGCGCGGCGACCTCGATTGGTACGACCGCGACGCGTGGTACGCAGGCCTGTCCATTGGTCTCTACTTCGGCGGTCGCGAGCCACGGACCGTTGCCGAGCCTGTCGTGGTTCAGGAAGCGCCGCCGCCGGCACCTGTAGCGCCGCCACCGCCACCGCCGCCGCCACCAGCGGATAGCGACGGTGACGGTGTAATCGACGAGCAAGACGCGTGTCCGGACAGCGCAGAAGGCGCCCGCGTTGATGTGCGTGGCTGTGAGATCAAAGCGGAAATCAAGCTTCCCGGAGTACAGTTCGAAACCGACTCCGATGTCTTGAAGACCGGCGCAGCGCTCATCATCGAGGAAGCTGCACAGACACTCAACAAGCACCCCGACCTTGTGGTCGAGGTCGCCGGCCATACGGACAACCAGGGAGATGCGGCTTACAACCAGGGCCTCTCCGAGCGTCGTGCGCAGACGGTTCTGGATTTCCTCGTTAGCAACGGCGTCTCAGCAGATCGTCTGAGTTGGCGTGGCTATGGCGAAGCGCAACCCATCGCGGACAACAATACGCCTGAGGGCCGTGAGCAGAATCGCAGGGTCGTGCTCAGGGTGCTGGACTAGCCGTAAGCTAGCCCATCGCCCCGTCGAGTTCGCTGGCGCGCCTGAAGGCGTCGCGATCGAGCACTCGTGCGGCGTATGTTTCGAAACTGTCGCGTTTTTCGATGGTTTCGAATTGCAGGCCCCACGAAATCTGCGAGCCAACGTAGACATCGGCGGCGGTGAAGGTATCGCCGGCAATATACGGACTGGCTGAGAGCGCTTCGTCAATCGCATCGAGCGCCCGCGACAACGAGCCGTAGCCGGCCATGACTTCGCGATCTTCGGGTACCTCGAAGCCCAGCGACGTATTGATGACGGCGGATTCCAGCGGGCCGGCGGCAAAGAACAGCCAGCGATAGTACGCGCCGCGGTCTGCCAAAGGCGGTGCCAGATTGGCGTCCGGAAACGCGTCCGCCATGTAGGCACAGATAGCGGCACATTCGGTTACGACCGTGTCGCCGTGCTTGATGGCCGGAACCTTGCCCATGCGGTTGATCGCCAGGTACTCAGGGCTCTTCATAGGCGGCCCGTACTCGATAATCTCGGTGTCATACGGCGCGCCGGCTTCTTCCAGCATCCAGCGTGCAATACGGCCCCGCGACCTCGGGTTTGTGTACAGCGTCAGTGTCTTTTCGCTCATGGAGCACCTCTTGATCTATTGCCGGGCATTATTGCTGCGGCAGGGGCGGAACAGGGTCTTACGGCGGAAT
>JBLYYV010000230.1:0-3172 GCA_048550095.1 Gammaproteobacteria bacterium | reverse complement strand
TGAATGTCAAAGCCTGCACGTACGACGAGACCGAGAACGGTCAGTCGATAAAAATGTACATGGGGCGGAAGTTCTACCAGAACCCGAAGAAAGCCCAGCAGATAGAACTTGAGTTCAACACCGGTATCACAGCGGACGGCGTCAGCTGGGTGACGCTGACGGCCGATGAGGGTCCTTTCGATACGTCTGACTACTACATCGGCTTGTTTGCGATCGATGCCGAGAACGGCGCGTACGCGCAGCTCCTGTCGTCGCAAAAGGTCGGCAAGGCTGCCGGTGGCGCGGCGGATCTGTATTTTGCCACCCTGGGCGCGAGCAAGTTTGGGTTCAGCGTCGTCGGGACCCATAAAGATGGTAGCCCAAAGTATTCGAAAGGCGCCCAGGCGGCGCTCGAACGCAATGTCGTGCGGTATTTGCTGGCGCTGCGCGCCTACATGCAGACCCACGAGCTCGATGGCATCGATGGGCTGCGGAAGCGGGCCGCGCTATGGTACGACGCCACCGAAAACTACGCCGAGCAGTTGCACGAGGTCGATCGCGACGACTATCTGCGCGACAAGGAGAAGGAGCATCGGCACCAGGTCGAATTGCAGGCCAGGGTAAATGGGAAATAAACGAATGAAATACGCATGTTGAATGAGATTACGGAGTGGTTGACCGCTAACCAGGATCTCATTCAGCAAATCGGTAATGCGTCTCTGGTGATGCTGGTTATTACCGTCATCGCGCTGCCGATCGTCGTCATGAAACTACCGGCGGACTATTTTATCAGCGAGAAGCGGGAGCCGGCCCGGCAAAGCCGGAAGCACCCGTTGGTTTGGGGCGTACTTACGCTGGTCAAGAACCTGCTCGGTCTGCTGCTGATCCTGGTCGGCATTGCGATGCTCGTGCTGCCGGGTCAGGGCACGGTCACCATCTTGATTGGCCTGGCGATCAGCAACTTTCCGGGTAAGTACAGGCTCGAGCGGCGCATTGCCAGTCAACCGGCGGTCGGCGCCACGCTGAACAAGATTCGGGAACTGACCGGAACACCGCCTCTCCTGATGCCCGAACAGGGGGGTGAGTGACTACAACTTCGCTGCATACAGCAGGCACACAATAACGTAGAGGACTCAATAGCATGAACAGAAATTATCTTGTTGCCCTTGGGCTCGCGATCGCCGCACTCGCGGGTTGCGATTCGCCACCGAAGCCACTCGAAGTGACTGAGGTACAGGAGATCGAGGCGACCGTCATAGCCGCCGATCTCGAGACCCGCAGATTGGTCTTGCGGGGCCCGCAAGGCAATGAACTCGGACTGCGAGCCGGTCCTGAAGTGCGCAACCTGGCGCAGGTCGAAGTCGGTGACATCCTGCGCGTCAGCTATTACACGGGATTTGTCGTCGCGATGGCGGAACCCGGCAAAGCCGGCGCCGATATGGGAATCGCTGCAGGTCGTACCGAGGAGGGTGAACGTCCGGGGGCGGCGGTTGGCGAATCGATGCGCGCGACGGTTGAAATCCTGTCTGTCGCGCAGGACGGCAAGGCGGTCAGCTTCCGCGACCCGGAAGGACGACTCCACTCCATCGATGTCCCGCGTCCGGAAGGGCAGGCGTTCGCGAAAAAATTGAAGGCGGGTGACCTGGTCGACATCCAGTTCACCGAGGCTATCGCGATCGGTGTGGTGCCTGCCGAGGCGGGCGCTTAACCGGCGGTAAAACAGGCGATGGCGACAGCCAAGCGATCACCAAAATTGAGTAGCGACGACAACAACGCACGCTCGAAGCGACCGAGCCTGTTCGTGCAGGTGCTTATCGGCTTCGTGCTTGGCGCTGTAGCCGGACTGTTTTTTGGCGAACTCGCCGCACCGGTGAACATCATTGGCCAGGCTTACGTGGGCCTGCTGCAGATGACGGTCATCCCGTACATCGTGGTGTCGCTCGTCGGCGGCCTTGGGCGTCTGAGTCTCGACGCCGCGGGTCGTATGGCTGTCCATGCCGGCAAGGCCTTGCTCATGCTCTGGGCGATCATCATCGTCACGGCACTGCTCGGGCCGATCGCCTTCCCGGATTGGGAATCCGCGGCCTTCTTCAGCACCGGCCTGCTCGAGGCGCGCGAGGAAGTCGATTTCCTCAAACTCTACATTCCCAGCAATCCGTATAACTCGCTTGCCGCGGGAATCGTGCCGGCCATCGTTGTCTTTAGCATCGCGCTCGGTATCGCGTTGATTTCGACGAAAGGCAAGGACGGCGTCTTGAACATATTGTCCACGCTCTCCGATGCCATCATGGCCATCTCAGGCTTCATCGTCAGGCTTTCACCGATCGGGGTTCTGGCAATCACGGCAAGCGCGGCGGGCACGCTCCAGTTCGAAGAATTCGAGCAGCTGCAGATCTATACCTTCATCTCGCTCGCTGCCTGGGGGCTTCTGCTGATCGTGAGCCTGCCGCTGCTGGTCGCCACCGTGACGCCGGTCCGTTTCAGTGAGGTGTTCAAGTTTTTCGGCAGCGCGCTGCTGACGGCCTTCGCGACGGGCAATCTGCTGATCGTCCTGCCGATGCTTACCGAGTCGATCAAGGGCCTGGCCGCCCAGTACGGCATCGACTCGGAGGAGTCGCTCGGAACGGTCGACGTCGTCGTGCCCAGCGCCTACAGTCTGCCGTCAGCGGGCCTGTTTCTGAGCCTTGCATTCGTGCTGTTCGCGGGCTGGTTCTCCGGCTCGCAAATCGGTGTCGAGTCGTATCCGAAGCTCGCCGTCGTGGGGCTCTTCACGGCCTTCGGCGGGACGAACCTCGCCGTCCCGTTCCTGCTCGATATGTTCCGCATTCCAGCAGACCTCTATCAGCTCTATATCGTCAGCGACGTCGTTCTGGGCCGGTTCTGGACGGTTTTCGCCGCCATGTTCGTCATCGTGCTGTGCGTCTTGATGGTCTTCGGGCTCGAGGATCGGCTAAAGAGCAAGCGCGGTGGGGGGCTGATCTTTGGTATCGGCACGATCGCATTGATGGTTGTAGCGTTCAATTTACTCGGCTCGATATTCGACCGGGCAATCTCGCACGACTACAGCGGATATGCAGAGCTCATCGGCATGGAGCTGTCGCGCGAGGGCGTGCCGACGAAGGATAGTGATTCCGCGCCGACGCCGCTGGTCACTGATACCGGAGAATCCCGCCTGGATCTGATCCTGGAGCGT
>JBLYYV010000229.1:0-3979 GCA_048550095.1 Gammaproteobacteria bacterium | reverse complement strand
GCCGTAGCCCCATTCGTCGCGCGCGACCGCCTCGTCCCCCGGGGCCGTGATCAGCGGGCCGATGCCCACGCGCCCGGATCCCCAGTCCCAGCTCTTCGGGATGATCAGGCCGAAGAGCTCGGTGTTGCCCAGGCCGTCGTCGCCGTTGGCATTCTCGTAGTGGCGCAGCGTCAGGCGTGGCAGCAGCGTGAACGAATCGAACACGAACGGCGCGACGGCCCGCAGTTGCCAGTAGTTGTCCGCGCCGGCCGGCCGTGTCATCCCATTGGAGAGCGTGTCGTCCTTGTAGTCGAACATGCTCTGATAGGCGAACTGGAACGACCATTGCGTCGCCGTGGAGTCGATCGCTTTGGTCAGCGCGTCCTGTTCGCTCTCGGCGGCCATCGATGGGTTTACCATCGTCAGCATCATAGCCGTCAGGATGAAAACTGGCCTGAGTCCGCTCATCGTATTACCGTCCATGTTCAAAAAGCTCGCTTTCATTAATACACACTCTTTCAGTTACTTGTCCACCGGCCAGGCGCGTCGACGCAGGGGCATAGACACTGGACCGCCGCCTCAGGGCGAACCGGTCGCCCAGTTCACCGCATCGATCAGCGCCAGATCGTCAATCGGCTTGCGGAAATAGCCGATCGCACCCGCCGCGCGCGCCCGTTCCCGCACCTGGTCCGAGTCACGACCGGTCACGTAGATCACCGGCAGGTCGATCCCGCGCTTTGCGAGGCGACCCGGTAGCTTGAGCGGGCTCGAACCCGGCATATGCACGTCTGCGATGACGCACCCCTGGGGTGCGATCACCATGTCGCGCTCGAACTCGTCGACGTTCGAGAAGGTTTGAATATTCAGCCCCGCGGCCCGCATCAGCCTGGACAGCGCACGCCTCACCGACAATTCGTCGTCAATAATGTACACCGTGACTGATTGTGGTTTTTCGTGCATGTCGGACGTTCATCAAGATCGGGCTTGGCGCAGGGAGATCACACGGCGCAGTGCCGAGCCCATATAAGATAAGAATAGTCCGCTTCAGGCAATTGGACTTTGGTCCCACCGATACGGTGTTTCCTACGTCTCGTCGAGGTTCGCCGCGATATGCAGCTGGACCAGCTCGGCCAGGGATCGGGCCTTCGTCTTTCTCATGACCTGGGAGCGATGGGCTTTGACGGTCTTCTCGCTAATACCGAGCTCACCGGCGATCTGCTTATTCAGAAGGCCGACGACGACCAGTTCCATGACCTCACGCTCACGCCCGGTCAGGTCGGCGAAGCGGTCACGGATCCGATGAGCGCGATCGCGGTCTTGCTCCAGCAGGTGCTGGTCGACCAGCGCAGCATCGATTGCCGCGAGCAGGCAGTCTTCGTCGACCGGCTTTATCAGGAAGTCGACGGCGCCGCGCTTGATTGCCTTCACGCTCGCCGGAACGTCGCCATGCCCGGTCAGGAAAACGATGCCGAGCAGCAACTCCTGTTCCGCGAGTCTGGCCTGCAACTCGAGGCCGTCCATGCCCGGCATCGCCAGGTCGAGCACGGCGCAGCTCGGTGCGCTCGGCGACTCCGCTGACAGAAACTCGGCCGCGGACGCGAAGGCCTCGACCGTGTAGCCGGCGCCATTCAGCAGACGCTGTAGCGATTTTCGCACCGACGCATCATCGTCGACGACATACACCATCGGCTGCGGGTCCGTCATCCCGTCGCCTCGTGCGTCCTGGAAACGGTCGGCATCGAGTAGCTGAAGATCGCGCCGCCGGTTTCACCATTCTCTGCCCATAACCGACCTCCGAATCGCTCGACGATGCGCCGACTGACCGTCAGGCCCATGCCGAGACCCCCGTCGTGGTTCGAGAAGAACGGTTCGAACAACCGCTCTCTGGAATCGGCATCGATGCCGGCTCCGGTATCGGCGATGCGCACGACGACGGCGTCTTCAGCCTGGCTGGAATCAACCGAGATTTTGCGCGCCGAATTTTCGCTCTTTGCGATGGCCCGCGCCGCATTCAGCAGCAGGTTCATGACGACCTGCTGGACCTGCACGCCGTCCGCGGCTACTGCGGGTAATCCGGGGTCGAGGCGGAGTTCCAGGTCGATATCCCGTGTGCGTAGTTCACCGGCTACGAGCTCGGCGACGAACCGGATTTCCGTATTCATATCGACCGGTCTGATCTCCGTCGGCTGTTGCCGCAACATGCCGCGCAGACCATGAATAATGTCACCGGCACGTTTGTCGTCGACGATGATGTCATCGACGATTTCCGCGATCTCAACGAGATCGGGTTCGTCCCCGCCTAAATGGCGCCGTGCGGCCTGCGCATTGCTCAGAATTGCCGACAGCGGCTGATTGAGCTCATGGGCGAGACCTGCCGCGACCTCTCCCAGCAGAGTCGTGCGCGACATGCGTTCCATCTCGTTGGCATACCGGTTCGCCTCCAGCGCATCCCGCACGAGCTGATAAGTCAGCGCGACCACGATCGCCAGGAAAGCGAATCCGATCATGTACGGCGTTTTCACGATGCCGGCGTCCACCAGCGGGGTGTGGATGCCCGCAAGCACTATGAAGAACACGCTGCCGCCACCGACTGTCAGTGCCCGTCGGCGTCGGCCGTTGTGCCATGCGACATAGGACGCGTGGAGCAGGTAAACCAGGATCAGAAGGCTGGCGATGTCCGACAAGAACTTTAGCGGGTGTATCGATCCGCGCGCGATTACGAAGCTCTCACCCCAATAGGTCTGATTAATTGTCAGCTCTTCGATCGTGGAGAACACTGCACCGGTCGGCGACAGGAAGTTAACGACAACCGTCGCGAGCCACAGCAAGCTGATCGTCCAGAGCAGCCACTTGGATCCGGCGCCGAGATACAGACGCACGAACCATGTCAGCGACACCAGCATCACGCACACGCACAACAACTGTAGCCTGAGAAAAAAGAAATAAGCCGGCGCCTCCGCCGAGAACATCTCGGCCATCTCGAGCAGGGCGTTGCAGCCCGCCGCGGCTGCCATCCCCGTCGACAGCAAATACTCCGGCCGCCACCGGCTCCTGATCCACAGCAACAGGTGCGTCAGCGCCAGCATGAAGCAAGCCGCCGCGCACATCGACCACAGGACTGTCAGTAGGCTAGGGGACTGCAGCATCTTACGAGCCAAAAAAATTTCAGGATGGGGGGCAAACTCGCTTCGAGACTGAGGCACGTGTACATATTCATACGACTAAATACCCATATCGCGAGTCCGGCACCCAAGCATATGCTCCGGGATGCCCTTGCTGAGAGAACCACCGGGATGAGAACGTATTCTACGGCGCCTGACCTACGGTTTCTCGATTGTGCGCTCGGTAATACGTGCGGTGCTGAATTCAGTCAGCGTAGCAATTTCGCTGCTATGCTGATTAAACTTGGGTGACAGCAGACAAGGCTGCGGAATCATGGACAATCCAACGACCCTGCTCGTAGCAATCATGTACGTCACGATCGTGGCGACGGGACTCGTCAACGCCCTGATGGCGCTGTCGGACATTGTCGGGGGGCAGCGCAAGACGGCCTCGATACATACGGCATGGATCGTGCTGTTGTTGATCAGCTATTTCGGCTTCTTCTGGGAAACCACCGCGATACTCGACATCGAAGGATGGGACTTCCTGTCGTTCCTGGCCTTCATAATAGGTCCGATTGTCTTGCTGTTCGCCACCAACCTGATCATCGCCGCACCCGATGTGGCGGGCCCCGATATGCCGGGCGAGGCGCCCCTCGACGAGTTCTACTACGACCTGAGTGCCCGTTTCTTCACGATGCTGGCGCTGGTGCAGCTATGGATCATCGGCCTCGATGTCGTCTTCGATTCGATTGCCCCCGCGACCTGGCTGACGGCATGCATCGGCGTTTTGTTTGGCGTGCTGGCCGTGTCCAGGAACCAGAAGGTGCATGTCGGTGGCGCAGTGTTGGTCGGTCTGGCGTTCCTGTCGAGGATGCTGCTGCAGGCCATGTAATCTC
>JBLYYV010000228.1:0-19139 GCA_048550095.1 Gammaproteobacteria bacterium | reverse complement strand
GCGACCGGCGTGCGCTGCTCGGCGGTTTCGTCGCGCGGCACCTGCAGGCCCATCGATTGCGCGAGTTCCTCGACGGCTTCGGGGAATTCGAGGCGGTCGAACTCCATCAGGAAACCGAGCGCCGTGCCGTGCGCGCCGCAGCCAAAGCAATGGTAGAAACCCTTCTGCGGGCTCACCGTAAATGATGGGGTTTTCTCGTTGTGAAACGGACAGGGTGCTTTGTACTCGCGGCCCGCCTTCTTGAGCTTCACTCGCGCGCTGATGATCTCCACGATATCGGCGCGTTGAATCAGGTCGTCGATAAAGTCCTGCGGAATTCGCCCTGCCACTTCGGTGTCTTCTTATGATTCTCGGCCGGTCGTGAAGCCGACCGACTCTTCGGCTGAGTCTAGCAGAGTGGCGCGCTGCGCCCGGCGATCGCCTCGGGTTAGAGGCGAGCTTTCGCTTCAGCCGCTCAGCCTGGCTTTGACGCGCGCACCCACGGTGCCCATGTCCGCTCGACCCTGCGCCCGTTCGCGAATCGCGCCCATGACCTTGCCCATGTCGCGAATGCTCTCGGCACCGGTCGCTTGAATGATTTCGTCGATGAGTGCGTCCAGCGCGGCGTCATCGAGCTGTTCGGGGAGATAGTGCTGCAGGATTTCGACTTCGGCGAGCTCTTTCTCCGCCAGCTCGGGGCGGCCGCCATCGGTATATTGTCGGGCCGATTCCTGCCCCTGCTTGACGAGCTTCTCGACCGTCTTTAGTACCCCGGCGTCATCGAGTTCGGTGCGCTCATCGACTTCGCGACGCTGAATCGCGGCCAGCAGCATGCGAATTACCGTCAGGCGACCCTTGTCGCCGGACCGCATGGCCGACTTCATATCGGCCTGGATGGCGTCTTTCAGAGCTGACACGATGATCGGATGACGGAAGGATTTCGGACCCGGGGAATCGGATCCGGTGGCGATAGCCTAGTAGAGACGACGACGTCGGTTCGTTTCCCGGGAAGTCCTTTTCAGTTGACGCTTGACCGCCGCCGCTTTCTTGCGCTTGCGCTCCTGTGTCGGCTTCTCGTAGTACTCACGTCGCCGCAGTTCCGTTAAAATGCCGGCCTTCTCGCACGCGCGCTTGAAGCGGCGCAGTGCGGCATCGAAATTCTCATTGTCTCTAATACGAACAGCGGGCAATGTCTTGATTCCCTGGTAAAAACCAAAAACTAAGGGTGAAAAAAACCGGCGCTCCCGCCGGCACAATCGGAAAATATTAGCCCCTTGAATGCTGAAATGCAAAGTTCTGAGTCGCGCGCGGTGCTCGGTATCGAGACCAGCTGCGACGAGACCGCCGTGGCGATCTATGCATCGCAGGGCGGGCTGCTCGCACACCAGGTTTACAGCCAGGTCGAACTGCATGCGCGGTATGGCGGCGTGGTCCCGGAATTGGCCTCCAGAGACCATATACGCAAGCTTCTGCCGCTGGTCGAGGCGACGTTCGCCGAAGCCGGCATCGACCGATCCGCGCTGGATGCCGTCGCTTACACGGCAGGGCCTGGCTTGATCGGGGCGCTGTTGGTCGGGGCGACAACAGCCGTCGGACTCGCCGAATCATGGGGCCTGCCGGCGATCCCGGTCCATCATCTCGAGGCGCACCTGATGGCGGCGTTGCTCGAGGATGACCCGCCCGCGTTTCCATTCATCGCGCTGCTCGTGTCCGGCGGCCATTCCATGCTGATCGACGTGCGCGAATTCGGCGACTACCGGATCCTCGGGCAGACACTCGACGATGCGGCGGGCGAAGCTTTCGACAAGACGGCAAAGATGCTCGGCCTGCCCTATCCGGGCGGGCCCGAACTCGCCGCGCTCGCGGAGCACGGCAACCCGACGGCCTATGATCTGCCGCGACCGATGTTGCGCAAGCCGGGTTATGACTTCAGCTTCAGTGGGCTGAAGACCGCCGTCATGCTAAAGGTGCGCGAGGCGCAGGCGGTCGATGCGGACCTGGACGCTGCGACGCGCGCCGATATCGCTAGTTCATTTCAGGAGGCGGTCGTGGACTCGCTGGTGGGCAAGTCTCTGCGCGCCGTCCGCGAAATTGGCCGCGAACGCCTTGTCGTCGCCGGCGGTGTTGGCGCGAATCGACGCCTGCGCGAACGGTTGCGGGAAGGCATGACCGAGGCCGGCGGACAGGTTTACTATCCCCGCATCGCGTTCTGTACGGACAACGGCGCGATGATCGCTTACACCGGCTGGCTGAGAATGCGGGCCGACGGTGTCACCGACGACGTGACGGTGCAGGCGCGCGCCCGCTGGGATCTGCAAGAGATATGAATATATGCCAACGCTAAACGATACGATCTTCGTGACGGACCTGCGCATTGAGGCCGTCGTCGGGATCTGGGATTGGGAACGCGCGCTGCCGCAAACAATCAGCGTCGATCTCGAGATGGCAGCCGACATTCGTGCCGCCGCCGAGGCGGATCACATCGAGGCGACGCTCGACTATCGGGCGGTTTCCAAGCGCGTGACCGCGTTCGTTCAGGAATCGAAGTTTCAGTTGATCGAGACCCTGGTCGAGAAAGTCGCCGGGTTGATTCAGAACGAATTCGATGTGGCATGGGTGCGCGTATCCGTGCACAAGCCCTGGGCCGTGCGCGGATCGCGCGACGTCGGCATTACGATCGAGAGGGGCCAGCGTTGACCAAAGCCGATTCGGATCGTCGTCCGTTGTTGCGAGCGTTCGTCGGCGCCGGCAGCAATATCGAGCCGCTAGAGCATCTTCGCGCGGCCATGACCGAGCTCGAGAAACGCTTCGGCGCGTTGTCGATGTCGTCGCTGTATCGCACTGCCTCGGTGGGATTCGACGGTGAAGATTTCCTTAACCTGGTCGTGTCATTCGAGACCGACCTGCCCGTGGCCGAGGTCGTTGCGCAGCTCGACGAAGTCGAGGCACAGGCCGGGCGTCGGCGCGAGGGCTCGCGTTTTTCGTCGCGGACGCTGGATCTCGACTTGTTGATGTATGGCGACCGCGTCGTCGACCGGGAAGGCGTGAGGCTGCCGCGCGAAGACATCCTCGAGTATGCGTTTGTGCTGGGGCCGCTGGCCGAGCTCGACCCGGACCTGCGTCATCCGACCGCGGACGCCACGATGCTCGAGTTATGGAGCGGCTTCGATCAGCAGGATCAGTCGATCATGCGGCTCGACGAGGGCTTGAATTGATGCCTACCAGCCGATGCTGCGGCCACCGTCGACCGCTATGATCTGCCCGGTCACGTAGACCGCGTCGCGTACCAGGTACAGAATGCAGCCGGCGATGTCCTCGGGTTCCCCCGGCCGTGCCAGCGGCACCTGCTTGAGGATCGAGTTCTTCGTGCCGTCCGTCATGCCGTCTTCCGGCCACAAAATCGCGCCGGGCGAAACGCCGTTGACGCGGATGTCGGGTGCGAGGTCGCGCGCGAGTGTGCGCGTCAGCATGCCGAGTCCCGCTTTGGCGGGACCATAGATCGTGTGATGACGCAGCGGTCGGGTTGCGTGAATGTCCACGATATTGATGATCGTGCCGCCAGCGGTTCGAAGGTGCGGAACGCAGGCCTGCGACAGAAACAGCGGCGCCTTCAGGTTCGTGCCGATCAGATCGTCCCACTGGTCCTCGGTAATCTCGCCGACCGGGGTCGGGTAGAAGCTCGATGCATTATTGACGAGGATATTGAGGCGGCCCGTCTGGCCGATGACTTCATCGACCACCGCGGGCAGCCCGGCGATGTCGAGCAGGTCCGCGCCAATGGTGATCGCAGAGCCGTCACGCCGTTCGTTCAACTCGTTCGCGACCTGCAGTGCCGGGCCCTTCGAGCCGCGATAGTGAATGGCAATGTTGGCACCCGCCGCGTGCAGGGTTCTTGCGACACAGGCGCCGATGCGTTTGCCGGCCCCGGTGATCAGGGCCCATTGGCCGTCCAGTGTTCGTTGCGCTTCGCTCATGTTCGACTCGGTTGTTTGCCGCCGATGCGGCTGCGGATGTCAGGGCGTGTAAGATACTTGGCTTGCCGCGATCTTTCATCATGAACGCTACGACGGAACTCCCCGAACCCGGCCCGGACGCCATCGCGCACAGCGACGAGCTCATCAGGCTGATCCAATCACGAATCCGGGCGGCCGACGGCTGGCTGGATTTCTCCGAGTACATGCAACTGGCGCTCTACGCGCCCGGGCTCGGCTACTACAGCGGTGGCGCGACCAAGTTCGGCGAGTCCGGAGACTTCGTTACGGCGCCGGAAGTGTCCCCGCTTTTCTCCCGCAGCCTGGCGCGCGCCATCGAGCCGGCGAGCGGCGCAGGCAAGCAGATCCTCGAGTTCGGCGCGGGGACCGGCGCGATGGCCGCGGGAATTCTCGCGACGCTGTCCCGCGACCACGCACTGCCGGATCGATACCTGATCCTCGAAGTCAGCGGCGATTTGCGCGCGCGTCAGCGGCAGACGCTCGGCCAGCGCGTGCCGGATCTGCTGCCGCTGGTCGTCTGGCTCGATGAGTTGCCGCCGCCATTCGATGGCGCGGTGCTGGCGAACGAGGTCGTCGACGCGCTTGCCGTATCGCGCTTTCGCATCGTCGACGATGCGGCGCCGGTTCGCGCGCTCGGCGTCTCCAGCGACAGCGGCGGTTTCGCGTGGGCCGAGCGGCCCGCGCCGGCGGCGTTGCAGGAACGCATCGAGACGATCGAGTCGGACGCCGGACAGCCGTTGCCGCCCGGTTTCACTTCGGAAGTCCGCATGGAAATGCCCGGATTCGTGAACTCGGCGGCCAGCGTGCTGGATTCGGGTATTGGCTTGTTCATCGACTACGGTTTGCCGCGTCGCGATCTATACGCCCCGGAGCGCAGCGACGGGACGCTGCTGTGTCACTACCGTCATCGCGCGCACGCGGACCCGTTTTTCTATCCGGGGTTGCAGGACATTACCGCGTGGGTGGATTTCACCGCGTTGGCGGAAGCAGCCGTTGCCGCGGGAATGCGCGTCGATGGCTATACGACGCAGGCCAGTTTCCTGATCGCCGCCGGCATCGAGCACGAATTTCTGGCCGCGACCGAGGCGGACACGCAAACTCGCCTGACGCTGTCGCGAGAGATGCAGACGTTGCTGATGCCGGCTGAAATGGGGGAGAAGTTCAAAGTCATGTGGCTTGGCAAGGGCGATGCGCAACTCGGCCCACAGTTCGAATCGATCGACCAGCGGCATCGACTTTGAGGGCATGGCGCTGAACTCCGTCGCATACTTGCGGCGACATTGCATTAAACTCCGGCAGCATTCGCGGCCGTGCGCCGAATAACAGCGAGGAACGGGATTGAATCTGATCGAGGCAACGATTCTGGCGCTCGTGCAGGGGCTGACCGAGTTTCTGCCGATCTCGAGTTCCGCCCATCTGATTCTCGTTCCGCAGCTGCTCGGCTGGTCGGACCAGGGCCTGGCATTCGATGTGGCTGTGCATTTCGGCACGCTGGCCGCGGTGCTGTGGTTCTTTCATGATGAGGTTCGGGCGATCGTCGTCGCCTGGTGCCGGTCGCTCGTCGGTCGCAAACACGACGCGGCGGATGCGCGCCTGGGTTGGGCGATCCTAATTGCGACGATCCCGGTCGTGCTGGCCGGTTTCCTGTTCGAAGACGTCATCGAAAACCAGCTGCGTTCGCCGTTGGTGATTGCGTCGACGACGGCGATCTTCGGCGTACTGCTCTGGGTCGCGGATTTGCACAAGAAAGAGATCGCCGACGAACGCGGCATCAGTCTGCGGATCGCGCTGATCATTGGCCTCGCGCAGGCAATCGCATTGATTCCCGGTACGTCGCGCTCCGGCATCACGATAACGGCCGGCCTCGCGCTCGGCCTGTCGCGTCAGGCGGCGGCGCGGTTCTCGTTTCTGCTGGCAATGCCGGCGATTGCCGGCGCGGCACTTCTCGAAACCGTCGAACTCGTGCGTTCCCCGAATCCCGTCGACTGGTTGCCGATCGGCGTCGGCCTGGTGGTCGCCGCGGCGAGTGCTTACGCGTGCATCAAGGTCTTTCTCGGCGTGATCGATCGTATCGGGATGCTGCCGTTCATGCTCTATCGGCTGGCGCTGGCCGGTTTCCTGTTCTGGTTCTTCGCCTGACTCAGGTTGCGTTTCGAGCGGCTGCGGTCGCCGCGCTGACCGCCGCGATGCGCGCGCGACGGATCGCTTCACCGAGCGCCGGGCCGGACAGGCCGTCGCGGGCCACGTCTCGGGCGCTGATTGCAGCCGCTGCGGTCAGCGCATCGCGAAATACGTCCGCTTGCGGGTAGGGGCGGGACTCGAGCCCCGCGCGACCGCGCGCGTCGGATTCGCATGCGACCAGGAAGTCATCCAGCATTTGGCGATCGCGGAATGCGTCGAGCGCTTCCAGAACCTTCAGGATGGTTTTCGGTTTCAGTTCGGTGGCGCGGTGGCAGACGCCGTGATAGCGGGCCGCGTGGATAGCCAGGCGACGATAACGATTGGGTGCGCCGATGCGCTCGCATAGCGTCTCGATCAGGCCGACCCCGCGCTCCTCGTGTCCGATGTGACTCGGCAGCAGATCGGCCGGTGTCGTTCCCTTGCCGAGGTCATGCATGAGCACGGCAAAGCGCGCCTCCGGTGTGGCGTTCAACTCCGCGGCGACGCGCAGGGTCATCAATACGTGCACGCCGGTGTCGATCTCGGGGTGCCAGCGCTCGGGTTGCGGGACGCCGAACAGCGCGTCGACTTCCGGGTAGATCACGCGGAGCGCGCCGACCTTGCGCAGTACGTCGATGAATACGTCCGGCCGTGTCTCCCCCAGCGCGCGCTGCGTTTCTTTCCACACGCGTTCCGCGACCAGGGCGTCGGCCTCTCCATCGTCGACCATGGCGCGCATCAGGTCGAGCGTTTCATCAGCCACCGAGAATCCCTGGTCGGCGAAGCGCGCGGCGAAACGGGCGACCCGCAGGATCCGCACCGGGTCCTCGCGAAAAGCATCGGTCACATGGCGGAGCACGCGCGCATCGATGTCGCGCTGGCCATGGTACGGATCGATCAGGCGGCCGTCTTCGTCCTGGGCGATCGCATTGATCGTCAGGTCGCGGCGGCCGAGGTCTTCCTCGAGTGTCACCGTCTCGTCCGCCCGCACATCGAAACCGCGATAGCCCGGACCCGTCTTCGTCTCGGTGCGCGCCATTGCGTGCTCTTCCTGCGTGTCAGGATGCAGGTACACGGGAAACGAACGCCCCACACGCCGGTAGCCGAGTGCTTCTAGATCGCTGGCGCGCGCGCCGACGACGACCCAGTCGCGCTCCCTGACGGGCAACCCGAGTAATCGATCGCGCACCGCGCCACCTACCAGATAAGTCTGCATCACTTTATTCTAGCTGGAATATGAACAAACAAATGACATGGCGCGCGGTGGGGCGGAGTCTCTGGTCGGCGGTCGCCGTCCTGCTGGTCACGAGCCTGATCGGCGGCTGCAGCATTGGCTACTACTGGCAGGCATCGATGGGCCACCTCGAGCTCATGCGGCAGCGTCAGCCGGTCGCCGGCGTGCTCGAGGATCCGGGCACGCCCGAGGACGTGCGCGCGAAACTGGAGATCGCGACGAGCGCCGTTGATTTCGCGCACTCGGAACTCGGCTTGCCGGACAATGGCAGTTACCGTCTGTACGCGGATACGGGTCGCAACTACGTCGTCTGGAACGTCGTCGCGGCCCCGGAGTTCTCGCTGGAGCCGCGCACGTGGTGCTTCCCGGTCGCCGGTTGTATCAGTTACCGCGGTTACTTCGACGAAGACAAGGCGAGCCGATTCGCGAACGGGCTGGCCGGCGACGGCGACGACGTTTTCGTCGGTGGCGTCGCTGCGTATTCGACCCTCGGTCGTTTCAAGGACCCGATCCTCAACACAATGATCCGTTACTCGGACTACCAGCTGGCCGGGGGGATATTCCACGAGCTCGCGCATCAGCGCGTCTATGTCAAAGATGACTCTACTTTCAATGAGGGGTTCGCCAGTTTCGTCGAACTTGAGGGGCTGCGTCGGTGGCTCGGGTCTGGCGGCGCCGACGAGGAACTATGCCGCTACGACCGTTCGCTGCAGCGGCGGGCACGAGTGCTGGCGCTGTTCGACGCGCATCGTGAGCGCCTCGAGTCACTGTATTTGAGCGACGGATCGCCGGAGGCGCTCAGACAGCAGAAGGCGGCGATATTCGCGGACCTGTCCGCAGCCTATCGCGAACTGCGGGATAGCTGGGCCGAGCCGCCGTACTTCGACCACTGGTTCGAGGGTGCCATGAACAATGCACGTCTCGTATCGTTCGCAACCTACGACGAGTACGTGCCGGCGTTCGGCGTATTGCTGCAGCGGTCCCGCGGTCGTCTCGAAGCGTTCTACGCCGCCGTCGAGGCGCTGGCACAACTGGACCTGGACGAACGGAGTCGCAGATTCGACGAGCTGCTCGAGGAGGCTCCGTCGGCCGAGTCACCGGCCCGCTGCCAGCCAACCGAAACCTGAATCGCCCGGCGCCCCCGGCGCCGGGCGATTCAATATCAGCGAATCTGCAGCAGCAGGTCCCTTTGTCCGCGACGCAGGCCGAGAATCAGGAGGCCCTGGCCATCGGCGACTTGGCTTAGATCGTCGACGGTATTCACGCGCTGCCGGTTGATCGTGACGATGATGTCGTTGGCCCGGAGCCCCCGCTGTGCCGCGGGACTTCCGGGAACGACGGACTCGACCAGAACGCCCGGCGCGTTGAAATCGAGCGTGCGGCCGTCGTAGTTGCTGAACTCGGCGCCGGCCAGGCTCGGGTGAATCTCCTCGGCGGCGACCTGCGCGCTCGATGCGAGTTCCGTCAGCGTTGCGCTCAGGGAGCGCTTCTTGCCATCACGAATCAGGTCGATGCGAATGGCTTCGCCGCTGCGGCGGAGACCAATCGTCGTGCGCAGATCCGACGCGCCATTGACCGCTTCCCCGTCGATGGCGGTGATGACGTCGCCGACCTCGATGCCGGCGGTTTCTGCCGCCGACTCGGGTACGACTTCCTGGACGAGGGCGCCTTCCACGTCGTCATCGATACCGAAGGCTTCCGCCGTATCGGCGCTGAAGTCGCTGATGCTGACGCCGAGCAGTCCGCGCTGTACCTCGCCGAATTCGATGAGCTGCGCCATGATCGACTTGGCGATATTGACCGGGATCGCGAAGCCGATTCCGATGTTGCCGCCCGAGCCACTGAAGATAGCCGAGTTGATGCCAATCAGTTCGCCGCCGAGGTTGATCAGCGCGCCGCCGGAATTGCCCGGATTGATCGATGCATCGGTCTGTATGAAGTCCTCGTAGCCATCCCGGCTCAGGCCGGTGCGGCCGAGCGCGCTGATAATGCCGGACGTGACCGTATGCGACAGCCCGAACGGATTGCCGATGGCGACGACAAAGTCGCCGACGCGCACGTTTTCGGAATTTCCGAGCGGCATCTCGATGAGTTTGCTCGCATCGTCGACCTGGATGACCGCGATGTCGGTACCGGCGTCGGACCCGACGATCTCCGCCTTCAGGCTGCGGTTGTCGGACAGCAGGATCTCGATCTCGTCAGCGTTCTCGACGACATGGTGATTCGTCAGGATGTAGCCGTTCTTCGCGTCGACGATTACGCCGGAGCCGGCGCTGCGGACTTCGCGTTGTCTCTGCTGCGGCGGGACCCCGAAAAACCGCTGGAAGAACGGGTCTTCCGCGAGCGGGTTACGCGGCGCGCTGACCGTGCTGCGGGTCGCGATGTTGACGACGGCGGGGGAGGCGTCTTCGACGAGGGGCGCGAGGCTCGGCAGCGCCTGGCCGCCGACCTTGGCCGGCAGGGCCGCCGGTGCGGTCAGTGCGAACGACAGGCCGAACAGAATGATCGCGGTCGCCGCGACGCGGAGGGTATTCGTAATATTTGTCATGAAGTTGCTGTCCGAAGTGGGGGCGTAATTATTCAGCATGCTAGCTCGATGCACCAGACAGGTTAAATGGTCGCAGCCTGGGCAAATGTTGTTCAGTCGGATGTCGCGACTCGTGCGTGACGCGGTTGCTGCGAGCGCGAACAGTGGGTTCCGGTCGGTCGGGCGGATGTCGGACTTGTGGATTCAAATGCGGGAAACCTGTGGATAACTCGTGAATATCATGGGTATAGGAAACACAATATATTGTGTTTTCCGGGTGAATCCAGATTTGGACCCAATGCCGGGATTATTTCAGGTGAAATTTTCAAAATAAGCTTTAACGCTATGTTTATAATAATAAAATATAGAAATAGCGAGCCCGAAAAACTGCTTGACAGGGCCGCCTGTCGAGCATAATCTATCCATCGACGGCACAATATCTTGTGCCGGGGTTATTCACCGATCTACCGTATCGGCTGCCGGGTTAGCGAACCCGAAACGTGGCTGAGGGGGACGTTTCCCTCCGAAAAACGGGGGGGGTCGAAGTGGGAAGATCGTGTTTGGGGGAGTCGATTCGATTCGCCGCTGCCGGCTGGGATTCGGACCAGCCATCGCGGCGCGAGATCGAGTCACCAGTAAACGGGGTTGTATCGTCGCAATGAAATCAGCAGTGAAAGTTGAGAATGCCAAGTCGTCCGCCATCGGTTTCCAGGAAACTTCCCTGGATATATGGGACAAGAAATATCGTCTGAAAACCAAGTCGGGCGACATCATCGACGAAACGATGGACGATACTTATCGTCGCGTCGCCGCCGCGCTGGCGGACGTCGAACAGGAAGATGAGCGGGAGCGCTGGAACGAGGTCTTCCTGTGGGCGCTGCGCCGGGGCGCCGTACCGGCCGGTCGCATCATCTCGAACGCCGGCGCGCGCGAGCACAAACCGGCGACGTCGACGATCAACTGCACCGTGTCGGGCAGCGTCGGCGATTCGATGCATGACATCCTCGACAAGGTGCACGAAGCCGGCCTGACGCTGAAAGCGGGTTGCGGCATCGGGTACGAATTTTCGACCTTGAGACCGAAAGGCGCGTACGTATCGGGCGCCGGCGCCTACACCTCGGGCCCCCTGTCGTTCATGGATATCTACGACAAGATGTGCTTCACCGTGTCATCGGCGGGCGGTCGTCGCGGCGCGCAGATGGGCACGTTCGACGTCGGACATCCGGACGTCATGGATTTCATCCGCGCCAAGCGTGAGGACGGGCGCCTGCGTCAATTCAACCTGTCCTTGCTGATCACCGACGATTTCATGCAGGCCGTCAAGAGCGACGGGGACTGGACGCTCTCGTTTCCGCTTGATGACGAGCAGTCGGACGAAGAGGGCATCGATTTCGATGACCCGAGCCAGGTTGTCTGGCGCGACTGGCCGATCACCGACGGCTATGTCCAGAACGAGACGGGCCAGGTGGCCTGCAAGGTCTTCAAGACTCTCCCGGCGCGGCGCCTCTGGGACATGATCATGGCGTCGACGTATGACTTTGCCGAGCCAGGCTTCGTATTGATCGACCGCGTCAACGAGATGAACAACAACTGGTTCGACGAGACGATCCGGGCGACTAATCCGTGCGTGACGGCAGACACCTGGGTGCAGACCGCAGCTGGACCACGCCAGGTTCACGAGTTGCTCGGCACGGCTTTCGATGCCGTCGTGGACGGCGAAGCGTGGCGAACGACGGACGATGGTTTCTTCCGGACGGCGACGAAGCCGGTCGTGCGCCTCGAGACCGCCGATGGTTACCGCCTGCGGCTGACGGAAGACCATCGGGTTATGCGGGTGGTTCGCTTCGACGGCGAGTCGACGTCAACGGAGTGGTGCGAGGCGGGCGACTTGAACGCCGGAGATCACGTCATGCTCCATGACCATCGCGGCGCCACGAGCTGGCCCGGGCGTTTCGACGGCGACGAGGGTTACCTCGTGGGCCTGATGCACGCCAGCGGCGGTCAGATCGATGCGAACGAAGCGACGGTATCGGTCTATCGTCCGCCGGTTGCTCTGAACGCACCGTACGAGCCGTTGCCGAACGCGGTCAAGGCGGTCATGTCGGCGGCGATGGATGCCGCCCAGGCGATCTCGACTACGCCGGCGCGGGTCGCGTGGGAGGATCTGTCCGAGCAGGGCGAATGCCGATTGCCCGTTCCGGGGCTCGAGTCCGTCGCCGGCGAACTCGGGCTGGTCGATAGCGGGACCAGGATCACGTCTCAGATCGAGCGGTGTTCCAGCGATTTTTACGTTGGCTACCTGCGGGCCAATTTCGATATTCGCGCGGAGGTTGTCGACGGCGGCAACGCGGGTCCGGCGATACGTTATGCCGAGTCCGACGAGGACGACATCGGCGCCGTCCAGCGGATGTTGCTCAGGCTTGGCATCGTTGCCGGCCGCAGCGGCAGCCGCGCCGCCGCCGTCACGGGGGCGTGCCTGTGGATCAGCGGCGCAAACGTCACGCAATTCGCCAAACTGATCGGTTTTTCGGATACCGACAAGGCCGAAAAATTGCGCGAAGCGCTGCTGAACGAATCCGTGCAGCAGGCCGACTCGCGGTACGTCGCCCGGGTCAGGTCGATTACGCCGGACGGCAGCGCATCGGTGTATGACTGCCAGGTACCCGGCATCAACGCGTTCGACGCGAATGGCATATATGCGCATAACTGTGGCGAGCAACCGCTGCCACCGTACGGTTCATGCCTGCTCGGCTCCGTCAATCTGACGAAGTTCGTCGTAGATCCGTTTACCGAGACTGCGAAGTTCGATTGGGACGAATACCGCAAAGTAGTCGCCGTGTTCACGCGTATGCTCGACAACGTTGTCGAAATCAACGGTCTGCCTCTCGAAGGGCAGCGTCAGGAGATTCATCGCAAGCGCCGGCATGGCATGGGCTTCCTCGGTCTCGGTTCGACGCTGACGATGCTGAGGATGCAGTACGGGTCGCCCGAATCGGTCGAGTTCACCGAATCGGTCGCGCGAGAGATGGCGCTCTCGGGATGGCGGACCGGTCTGGCGCTGGCGCGGGAGAAAGGGCCGGCGCCGATCATGCTGGAGGAGTTCACCGTTACAGCCGAGATGCTGCGCAAGCGTCCCGAGATGGCCCGCGACGGCTGGAGCATCGGCGACACGATCACCGGCCGCAAGCTGCACGCGCGCTACAGCCGCTACATGCAGAAGGTTGCGGAAGTTGCCCCGGACCTGGTGAAAGGCATCGAGCAGATGGGCGCGCGGTTCACGCATCACAGTTCGATCGCGCCAACCGGAACCATCTCGCTGTCGCTGGCCAACAACGCCAGCAATGGCATCGAGCCGAGCTTCGCGCATCACTATTACCGCAATGTTATTCGCGAGGGACGCAAGACCAAGGAGAAGGTCGACGTCTTTTCATTCGAGATGCTTGCGTATCGCGAACTCGTGAACAAGAACGCAATGCCTGACTCCGATAAGGAAGAAGAAAAGCTGCCCGAGTATTTCGTGACCGCCGACGATATCAAGCCTAAGCAGCATGTCGACATTCAGGCGGCCGCGCAGAAGTGGATCGACTCGTCCATATCAAAGACGGCCAACGTGCCGACCGAGTTCCCGTTCGACGAGTTCAAGGACATCTATATGTATGCGTACGAGAATGGCCTGAAGGGGTGCACGACGTTCCGGTTCAATCCCGAGGCGTTCCAGGGCGTACTCGTGAAAGAGAAGGATCTGCAGAATACCCAGTACACCTTCGTGCTCGAGGATGGCTCGGAGATCAGTGTGCAGGGCGATCAGGAAATCGAGTACGACGGCGAGACGCATACCGCCGCCAACCTGTTCGATGCCCTCAAAGAGGGCTACTACGGTAAGTTTTGAGGTCGAGTCATGGAAAAAATCATCATAGAACAATCAATCGTCGACTATCGCGTCAACGGTAACGAAGAAGCTGCCCAGGAGAAGTCCGCCGACAAACGGGTGCCGATTCTCGAGACCAGCGAGGATGGCAAGGTCGTGCGCATGCACGAAAAGCTGGAGCGGCCGGAGATGCTGCTGGGCTCGACCTATAAGGTCAAGACGCCGATCTCGGATCACGCGATGTACGTCACGATCAACGACATCATCCTGAATGCGGATACGGATTTCGAACAGCGGCGACCGTTCGAGATTTTCATCAATTCGAAGAACCTGGATCACTATCAGTGGATTGTCGCGCTGACGCGCATCATGTCCGCCGTATTCCGCAAGGGTGGCGACGTGACGTTCCTCGTCGACGAGTTGAAGGCGGTCTTCGACCCGCGCGGCGGTTACTGGCAGCCGGGCGGCAAGTTCATGCCGTCGATCATCGCTGAGCTCGGTCATATCGTCGAGAAGCATTTGCAGTTCATCGGCCTGTTGCCGCCGGAAAAGCTCGACGAACATCAGCAGCAGCTGATCGACATGAAGCGCAAGGAGTTCGAGGACCAGGCGAAGCAGCAGGACGCATTTGCGGAGAGTGAGTTCCCGGCGGGTGCGCAACTCTGCGGGAAATGCAGCACGACGGCGGTCGTTTTGATGGACGGCTGCATGACCTGCCTGAACTGCGGCGAGTCTAAATGCGGCTGACACGCTAGCGGCGCGCCCAAAGACGCGAATCGTGCTTCCGATTTTCGGCTTTTCCATCAGCGCCGAGGCACGGCCATCGCGCTGAGTGCGCCTGACGACAGGCAAATCCAGGGACAAAGGGAGCAGCGGTGGTGCCGGATTCTCTGTCGGCGGCGTCGAAGGCGAGCGGAGCAGGACGCGAGAGCGAGCCGTAGTCGCTCCGGAGGCGGCCATGGATGGCCGCCGCAGGTTTAGCCGACAGAGAATCCGGCGCCACCGCTGCGTGTTTCGGCCACCGTCCCCATCCGCCGCTAGTGGGCCCCTGTGCTAACATCCGCGCAACTTCGTCCGACGCTGTAAACACGTGAGTCTCACCGTCCCTGATTTTTCGCGCGCCAAGGTTCTGACCGTCGGCGACCTGATGCTGGATCAGTACTGGTTCGGCCCCACAAACCGCATTTCGCCCGAGGCGCCGGTGCCGGTCGTCAATGTGACCGGCGAGCAGGCGCGCGCCGGTGGCGCGGCCAACGTCGCCGTTAATCTCGCTAGCCTGGGTGTCTCCGCGTCGCTTGTCGGGATCGTCGGTGATGACGTGAACGGTCAGCATCTCTCCGACATGCTCGAGGATTGCGGAATCGAGGTGGACCTCGGGATCAGCAGGAAGCGGCCCACCATCACGAAGCTGCGCGTGTTGAGTCGCAACCAGCAGTTGATTCGGCTCGACACCGAGGACACGTTCGAACCCGAGGACGTCGATTCGATCGGCAAGATCCTGGAACGACGCATTCCTGAAGCAGGCGTGTGTATCTTGTCTGACTACGCCAAGGGCACGCTCAGCCGCGTGCCGGACATCATCACCATGTGCCGTGCGAATGAGGTTCCGGTACTGGTCGATCCGAAGGGCCGGGATTTCACCCGCTATCGCGGCGCGTCGCTGCTAACCCCCAATCTGGGTGAGTTCGAAGCGGTGGTCGGCAAGACGCGCAGCGACGAGCAGATCGTCGATCGCGGTCAGGCACTGTGCGATGAACTGGATCTCGGCGCACTCGTTGTGACGCTGAGTGAGCGTGGCATGGTCGTCATCACCGATGGCGAGGAGGCGATCTTCCAGCCCGCGCGTCAGCGTGAGGTATTCGACGTGACTGGCGCCGGCGATACGGTCATCGCGACGCTGGCCGCCGGACTGGCGGCCGGCAGTTCGCTGGCCGATGCGGCCGCGATCGCGAATCTCGCGGCCGGCATCGTCGTGCGCAAGATCGGCGTCGCCACGGCGACCGCCTCGGAGATTCGCCTGGCGCTCCACGAGCAGGGACTTGGCGGCCGGGGATCGTTGAGCCGTGAAGAGGCCCCGATGATCGCTGCCGAGGCGCGCGCACGCGGTGAGCGGGTCGTCATGACGAACGGTTGCTTCGATATTCTGCATACCGGTCACGTCGCGTATCTCGAGGAAGCCAAAATGCGCGGCGATCGACTGATCGTCGCGGTCAACGACGACGACTCCGTCCGCCGCCTGAAGGGCGAGGGCCGGCCGGTGAATTCGCTCGAGGACCGCATGGCCGTGCTGGCGGGTCTTGCATCCGTCGACTGGGTTGTGCCGTTCTCGGAAGACACGCCGGCGGACCTGATCGGCAATGTATTGCCCGACGTCCTGGTGAAGGGCGGTGACTACAAGCCTGAAGAAATCGCCGGCGCGGATGCCGTGCTGGCGAACGGCGGCTCGGTCGAGGTTTTGACTTTCAAGGAAGGTCGTTCGACGACGTCGATCATCGAGTCGATGAAGAAGCTCTCTTGACGTGACGTATTCCTCGTCGCGCGTCGCCGTCAGCTAGGTATCGCCCGCATGTTGCGTTTCGTCTATGCGATGCTGACCTACGCCGCAACGCCGATACTGTTGCTGCATCTGTTCTGGCGCAGCTTCAACAATCCGCCTTATCGACAACGCATCGCCGAGCGCTTCGGCTTCATCGATGATCGTATCGATCGGCCGAGCATCTGGGTGCATGCGGTATCCGTCGGAGAGGTGATGGCATCGGCGACACTGGTCCGGGCACTGCTCGAGCGCTATCCCGATCGCAAGCTCGTGTTGACCACGATGACCCCGACCGGCTCCGAGCGTGTTCAGGAGCTGTTCGGCGACAAGGTCGTGCACAGTTATGTGCCTTACGACCTCGCTGCCGCGGTGCGAAGATTTTTCGATCGCGCGAATCCGGGGCTGGTGATCATCGTCGAGACCGAACTCTGGCCGAACCTGTTTCGTGAGTGCGGGCTGCGCAAGATTCCGCTCGTGATCGCGAGCGCGCGCGTGTCGCCGCGATCGGTCGACCGCTACAAGCGTGTCGTCGGTCTGTTCCGGGAGACCCTGTCGCACGGCATCGTGATCGCAGCGCAGAGCCAGACGGATGCGGATCGGTTCATCGCACTCGGAGCCAATCCGAAGCGGGTCAGGGTCACCGGCAACATCAAGTTCGATTTTCGCCTGCCCCCGGACGTGCGTGAGCGCGGGCGCGAGTTCCGCGACGCGAATGCATCCCGGCGGCCGGTTTGGGTCGCGGCGAGCACGCATGACGGCGAGGAACCATTCGTCCTGGCGGCGCATGCCCGGGTGCTCGAGGAGATGCCGGATACGCTTCTGGTGCTGGTGCCGCGTCATCCGGAGCGTTTTCAGCTGGTTGCCGATCTCGTCGACAAGGCCGGACTGACGTGCGTTCGACGCAGCAGCGACGAGACTTGCTCAGCCGATACCCAGGTGTTTCTCGGCGACAGCATGGGCGAGCTGATGATGTTCTATGCGGCGTCCGACGTCGCGTTCGTCGGCGGCAGCCTGGTACCCATCGGTGGTCACAACCTGCTGGAGCCGGCGGCGCTGGGGTTACCCTTGCTCGCTGGCCCGAACAATTTCAATGCCCCGGACATCGCTGAATTGCTGATCGCAGAGGGTTCGACCCAGGTGATCCATGGTGCCGACGAGCTGGCGGCGCACACAGTGGCGCTGCTGAGAAACCCCGAAGAACGGGCGTTGCGTGGCGGCGCGGGCCGGGAGTGCGTCGAGAACAATCGCGGCACGCTCGAGCGCGTGCTCGAGCTTATTGAACCGCTGCTTGCTCCAGCCAGCCGTTGACCTCGGCCAGGTCGTTGACGCCGAGCGTGCCGGCCGCCTGTTTCAGGGCCAGCACATTGAGAATGTAGTCGTAGCGGCTGCGGGCGTAGTTGACGTCAGCAGCGAATAACTGGCGGCGCGCGATCAGCACGTCCACCGTCGTTCTGGTGCCGACGTCGAATCCCGCTTCGCTCGCCTCCAGCGCCGTCTGCGACGATGCCAGTGCCTGCCTCAACGCCTTGACGCGGGCGATATCCGTCGTGACCCCGAGGAAGGCGTCGCGCGTTTCCCGCTTCGCCTGGCGGGCGGCCCTTTCGTAACGCTCTTTCGCGGCGATGTGCCGATAGACGGACTCCTTGACCTGCGCGGACTGGTTGAAACCGCTGAAGATGGGCACAGCGAAGCGGATCTGGATCTGCTCCGTCGATGAGTCCTGGCCGACGGGCGAGGACGTGGCCGCGCCGCCCCCACCGACGAAGTCACCCGTGCCGGACACGTCGGTGTCGCCGACCGATGCGACGAGGTCGACCGTCGGGAAGTGGCCCGTCCGCGTCACCCGCATGTCGTCACGCGCGATCTCGGAACCGAGTTGGCTGGACAACACAGTGGCGTTCTGACGCAGGGCCGTTTCGACCCAGACTTCCTCGTCCGCCGGCTGCGGCGGGACTAACGGGATCTCGTTCTCGGGGCTTACGAGTGGTCCTTCGAAGTAGCCGGCGACTTCCCGCAACGACTCCTTGGCATTCGCGAGGTTGCGCTTGGCCAGAATCTCGGCCGCCACGGCCTCGTCGTATCCCGCCTGTGCTTCCTGCACGTCCGTGATCGCGATCAGTCCTACTTCGAAACGCTTCTTGGCCTGCTCGAGCTGGCGCGCGATCGCTTCCTTCGCGGCTTGCTCCGACTCCAGTGTGTCCTGCGTCGCGAGTACGTCGAAATAGCGCGTGGCTACCCGGATCATCAGGTCCTGGCCGGCGGCCAGGTAGTCGGCCTCGGCCTGCGCGACTTGTTTGCTCGACCGCTGCAGCGACACCCACTGGTCCCAGCGAAACAGTGTCTGGGACACGTCGACGCTCCAGGCCCAACCGTCCTGCTGCGTCTCGAATTGTGTCGCCACGTTGACGCCGCCAAACGTCGTATTGCGGAGACCCTCGGACGTCGTGTCGCTCCAGTTGCCGCTGAAATCGACCTGTGGGAGCAGCAGACCGCGCGCCTGCGGCTTCCTCTGCAACGTCGCCGACCGGTTGGCTTCGGCTTCGCGAATCGCCGGGTCGTTCTGCAGTGCCATCTGGTAGACCTCGAGCAGGCTCTCCGCCTGGCAGGTCGAGACGAACATCAGCGACGCAATCAGGCTCGTGACGAAATTGATCTTTTTCATAGACTGTTTACCAAGGTGGGCGGCGGGCTTCCGGCCGGGGCAGCTGCTCGAGGGCATTTCTTCGTCGCATCCGGCAGCGCGCCGTTACAACGGCGCAGACACGATATACCAGAGCGGGGCCGCCGTGTCAGCCGGAATCGATGAATCGTTACGAATCGTTACACAGTGGCCGTGATGCATC